>DATEPO010000330.1:0-4392 GCA_035273145.1 Nitrospiraceae bacterium | reverse complement strand
AGAATGTGACGCTTGCGGGATTGGATTGGTTTTCGCTCAAGCTCGGCGACAGGATCGGCCTCGGCCCCGTGCGGTTGGAATTGGTCGGTTATACCGCTCCCTGCGTGCATAACGGCCGTTGGTTTCTCAAGAGGGATTTCGGGAGGATCTCGCAAAAAAAACACCCTGGCTGGAGTCGCCTCTATGCTCGCGTTCTGACCGAGGGCGTGGTCAGAACGGGCGACCCAGTCACCCGAGAGCTGCGCACTTCACACGACGACGATGTCACCTCTCTCTGATCGTCCGGCAGGGCTATTAAGCCCTAACGTTTAGGGCGCATTCTCTTTGGGAAAAGCGGCGGACTTCTCTTGTGATTTCAAGAATTTCTGTCAAGATACCGAATTAAACGAGGGTGCGTATGGAACGCGTGCTGGAACCTGAAGTCATGAATGAGGTTGAACAAGTCTGCGCGTATGCGAGCGCCGACTTCGAACAGGAGAACCAAGGATTTGTAAATTCGTTCATGACGTATTTTCCAGAATTCTCGGAAGGCCATATTGTGGATCTCGGGTGCGGTCCCGCCGACATTCCCATTCGTCTGGCGCGCGCGCTGCCCTCATGCCGAATTACGGGAATCGATGCGTCGCAGCCGATGATCGATGTCGGAACCCGGGCGGTCAACGCTGCTGGGCTCGTCGAGCGTATCACCTTACGCTGTGAACGACTGCAATCGCTGCGTCTCTCGGAACCGTGCGATGCCGGCATCTCAAATAGCGTTCTTCATCATCTCATCAATCCCTTGAGGTTTTGGTATGCCCTCAAGCAATCGGTCAAGCCGGGCGGCTCTGTCTTGGTCATGGACCTGCTCCGTCCCGACTCTCCTGAGGCCGCGCAGGCGATTGTCGATCGGTATGCCGCGAATGAGCCGCCTATTTTACGGCGGGATTTCTATCATTCTCTGTTAGCGGCGTTTACAGAAGACGAGGTCGCGGCTCAGTTGGCCGAGATGAATTTCAGCCGCCTGCTCATCGATGTGCCGGATGACCGTCATTGGCTGGTCGGAGGACGAGTGTATTAGAGAGCGATCAGCAGTCTTCCTAATCGGTCTCACTATGTGACGGGTTTGGCGTCCACGCCTGCGTATCGCTTGTAAGGGAGACCGATGTATCAGTTGACCCGCTTTTGCCTGAAAAAGATGACGAAGTGCGGCGCGGCGCTCCCTTGCGCTCTGCGCCAAAATTGCTTTATTGCCTTTCGAACGAGACGTGGCGTTTTCTTAGCTCGAATATTTATGCATTATCCGAGGGAATTCTGGGTCCGGACGTGATGGCAAACGACCACGACGATCGTACCGGAGAAGTGGAGCGGCTAAAGGCGCGGATCGCCGCGCTCGAACACTTGCTGGGAATGCATGAGGCCACCATCCTGGCGCAACGCAATGAGCTCGATCGCACGGTGCACGCTCTTCGCCGGCAGACCGAAGAACTGACGCGATCACAACAGGTGGTCCAACAGTCGGAAGAGCGGTACCGGTTGTTGTTCGAGCACCATCCGAATCCCATGTGGGTCTACGACCTTGAGACGTTGGCATTCCTTGCCGTCAACAACGCCGCGATCCAGGAGTATGGCTATTCGCGAGAAGAGTTTCTCGCAATGACGCTCAAGGATATACGCCCATCCGAAGATATTCCGGCCTTGATAGAACAGGTCAAGCACGTCTCGCAAGGGTATGGCGCGTACGGACTGTGGAGACATCGAAAGAAAAAT
Source organism: Nitrospiraceae bacterium (assembly GCA_035273145.1). GTDB lineage: Bacteria > Nitrospirota > Nitrospiria > Nitrospirales > Nitrospiraceae > JAICXS01. Next base: position 2,646 of record DATEPO010000330.1, on the reverse strand, counting down.
GGAACGATCATCGATGTGGAAATCACCAGCCATACTGTGACGTTTGGCTGCCGGCCGGCAGGACTGATTCTTCCCCGAGACGTCACGGATCGGAAGCGCGCCGAAGAAGCGACGCGCGCCAGCGAGCAACGATTCCAAGTCTTCATGAACAATAGCCCCGCCATCGCGTTTATGAAAGACGAGGAGGGAAAATATCTCTACGTCAATGAACCGTTTGCGCGCTCTTTTGGAAAGCCGCAAGCGGAATGGCTCGGCAAGTACGATGCCGATGTCTGGCCGGATGAGATTGCCAAGCGTTTGCGGGTCAACGATGTGGCCGTGCTGGCCGGCGAGCGTGTCGTTGAACTCGAAGAAATGGTTCCGACACCGGATGGGAAGCCCCACTACTGGCTGGTGTTTAAATTTCCTTTTCACGAGCCGTCGGGAAAGAAAGTGCTCGCGGGTATGGCGATCGACACGACGGATCGCAAACAACTGGAAGGCCAGCTTCGGCAGGCGCAAAAGATGGAAGCCATCGGCCAGTTGGCGGGCGGCGTCGCCCACGACTTCAACAATCTGCTCACGGTCATCTCAGGCTATAGCGAACTGTTACAGCATCATCTCAGCGCCGATGAAACACTCCGCAAGCATGCCGAGCAGATCAAAATTGCCGGCGATCGCGCCTCCGCGCTCACGCGGCAGTTGCTGGCCTTCAGCCGACAGCAAGTCCTGCGCGTGGTAGTGCTGGACCTCAATAGCGCGGTCACCGATCTCTTGCAAATGCTTCCGCGCTTAATCGGTGAACATATTGAACTGCACACCGTGCTCGATCCACAGCCGACGTTCGTCAAGACCGATCCCGGGCAACTTGAGCAGGTGCTGTTGAACTTGGCCATCAATGCGCGAGATGCGATGCCGGGCGGCGGCACCCTCACTATTGAGACGGCCAATGTGGCGCTGAACGAGGCCGCGTGTCATCGGCTGGGAACGATCTCGCCCGGTGACTATGTGCGATTGACGGTGCGCGATACCGGCTGCGGCATGGATATGGCCACACAAACGCGGATTTTCGAACCATTCTTTACGACGAAGGACGTTGGGAAGGGTACCGGACTCGGGCTCGCCACGGTCTATGGGATTGTGACGCAAAGCCGTGGCGCAATTTCCGTGAATAGCGCGCCGGGGCGTGGGGCGTCCTTCGCCATCTATTTCCCGGCTAGCCAGGTCGACGATGAGCCGTCGAAAGACGGCGCGATTCACTCGAAGCCGCAACCGGGCTGGGAGACGGTCCTCGTGGTCGAAGACCAACAAAGCGTCAGAGGATTTGTTCGGAATCTTCTCATGCTGAACGGGTATCGTGTGCTGGAAGCGGCCGATGGAGCCGAGGCGATGAGAATCTGCCGGCAGCATCCGGGCGCGATTCAATTGATCGTGACGGATCTTGTCATGCCCGGAATGAGCGGCCGAGAATTGGCCGAGCGAATCGCCAAGGAACAGCCGGAGGTCAAGGTGCTGTACATGTCCGGATACACGGATGACTCCGTAGTCCATGCGGGAGTGGCTCAATCCGGCATGGCCTTTTTACAAAAACCCTTCAGTCCGACCACCTTTACGCATAAGGTGCGCGAGGTGCTGGATGGAACCTGACCGGCACGCGATCGCTCGTGTTCTTTTTGTTGTCTTCACAGTCCTGACCATCATGGCTGATGGGGTTCCCGCTGCCGCGCAACTCGACCGGCTTCGTAAATTTAAAAAAGATACTGAGTCCGCCCAAACAGAGCAGTTGCCGATGGGTTCGATCCCTGCCGGTCAGTTTTGGATGGGCATCGATGGCCTGCAAGGGCTTGATGACGAACGGCCACGGCATGCGGTGTTTCTCGACGCCTATGCAATGGATCTGTATGAAGTCACCGTCGATCGCTACGCAACGTTTTTAAGAAAAACCGGGCGCACGCCGCCGTTATTCTGGGATACGGCCGATCTCCATGAACACGCGGATCGGCCCGTAATCGGCGTAGATTGGGAGGATGCCGACGCGTATTGCCGATGGGCGGGCAAGCGCCTTCCGACGGAAGCGGAGTGGGAGCACGCCGCCCGCGGTACGGATGAACGCCGCTATCCATGGGGCAATGAAACGCCCGCCCCCTCGTTGGCAAATTATGCCATCGGCGCTCGCTTCAGCTATGGCCAGACCCTCATGCCGGTAGGGCACTATCAACAGAGCAGGAGTCCCTACGGGATGTACGACATGGCAGGCAACGTTTGGGAATGGGTGCAAGACTGGTACGGCGCGAACTATTACGAAACCAGTGAAGAGCGGAATCCACGTGGCCCAAGCGAAGGCCAATTCAAGGTACTACGCGGCGGGTCATGGTCAGAGCTGCCGAAATACTTATTGACATACGGACGCTTTAAGTTGCCGCCGAATACGAGAAACAGCTATACGGGCTTTCGCTGCGCAAAATCTGATTCACAATGACATAATAATCCGCGTTCTGCTGCCTCCCGGCCAAACCTTCGCTGAGACGATCCAAAATCTCACTTCTGTCTCACGCCTTCTATTGCGTTAAGGCCTCAAATTTAGCAGGTAGGGCTGCATCTGTAGCACCAATCTTCACAATACTGGAATTTGTAGAACGTACGATGTAAACCGTCGCGATTGAAAGC
>DATEPO010000329.1:0-5811 GCA_035273145.1 Nitrospiraceae bacterium | reverse complement strand
GGGGTTTCCACCGAAGGTATTCGCATGGGACCCTGCCTCCCAGCTCATCACCCGATCGGACGCCACCATGGCCCCCATCGGCAATCCTGACGCGATTCCCTTTCCGATCGTCATGATATCCGGCTTCACCCCCCAATGTTCAACGGCAAACATTTTTCCCGTCCGCCCCATTCCGGTTTGCACTTCATCGGTGATCAGGAGAATGCCGAACTCGTGTGCGAGAGCCGCCAGCTTCGGAAGAAACTCCGGTGGAGGGACGATCACGCCGCCTTCGCCTTGGATCGGTTCGACGATAATTGCGGCGACATCTTCCGGCGGCACGGTGCTCTTGAAATACACATGGCGAATCGCGTCCACGCATTCCATCTCACAGGACGGATAGGTGCGGCCGTAGGGACAGCGGTAGCAATTCGGATAGGGGACATGAGTAACGCCTGGAACCAATGGGGCAAAATGTCGACGCTGTACCGCCTTGCTGCCGGTCAACGACAAGGCTCCCATAGTACGGCCGTGAAAGGCTCCTTGAAATGCAATCATCAGCGGGCGCCTTGTATGGTAGCGTGCTAACTTGAAGGCTGCCTCCACCGCTTCTGCGCCGGAATTGCTGAAAAACACGCGGGCGGGGCGTTGTACAGGCGCCATCTGCGCAAGCGCTTCAGCCAGCTTGATTTGGGACGGATAATAGAAATCGGTTCCAGACATGTGCACGAAGCGGGCCACTTGATCTCGAATCGCCCGCAACACTTTTGGATGAGAGTGCCCTGTCGCCACCACCGCAATGCCGGCCGTGAAATCCAGGTATCGGTTGCCATCGACGTCTTCGACGACGGCCCCTCGCGCCTTCTGCACGACCAGCGGATAGATCCGTGTCGCAGACTGCGAGAGCGCACGCTCATCGCGACGGACCCATGCCTTGGCTTGCGGCCCTGGAGGTGGCGTGATAATAGCGGGCGCCTTCTGCAAAGGCGCCTTCCCGCCATGCCTTTTGCTCACAACCACGCGCTTCGCCACGGTACCACCTCTTTCTTGTTCAAACTGAGCATTGAACTCTATGATTCTGACGGACCACGATCAAGAGATCAATTAACCGAGAAGCAACGAACCTTGACGCACGACACAATTGTGAGATCGAACGCGAGGAGAGAGCTGCAAGACAGGTCCAGAAGGTAGATACACTCGAGCAGTGACTGCGTGACCGGTGTCGTCTGGATTACCCTTTGTCCTTCAACACTGTGAGAATCTCTTCGGCATGGCCATCGACTTTGACTTTGCGAAATATCGCCTTGATGCGGCCGGCCTGATCGATGACAAAGGTGCTCCGTTCAATGCCCCAGTACTTCTTGCCGTACATATTCTTCAGCTTGTACACGCCGTAGGCCTTCGAGACCGCCGCCTCTTCATCGCTGAGCAGCGAAAACGGCAGGCTGTATTTTTCAATGAATTTGCGGTGTGATTCTGCGCCATCCAGACTCACGCCTAAGATGACCGCACCGGTTTTGGTTATCTTCGTATACGAATCCCGAAAATCGCATGACTCTTTGGTGCAGCCCGGCGTATCATCCTTCGGATAAAAATACAGGACGACCTGTTTCCCCTTTAGATTCTTTAAACTGACGACTTTTTCCGCTTGATCCGGTAAGGAGAAATCCGGGGCCGTTGTCCCAACCGTCACGTCATCGGCCATTCGCAAGACCTTTCATGTAGGTTGAGGTTAAGGGCTGGGCTAAGGAAAAGGAGTGAATTCATTCTCTGTTTCGACTTAAACCTCAACCTTAGCCTTCTCTTCATTACCTCGGCCCGCCACCCATACCAGGGCGTTGATTGGAATAGCCTTGATTTTTAGGCTGCTTTTTAATGTTGGTATCGGGCGATCCGAATTGCCGGAGCGCGGGCGAGTCCCAGATCACTTTGTCCCCCGGCGCAAGATTCGCCGCCTCAATAAAATGATCCCGAGCCTGATCGCTGTCACCTAACGCAAAGAGCGCGAGGCCCAGATTATAATGGGCTTCCGCAGCCGTCGGCGCTCCGGTTAACACTTGCTGAAAATGCGTTTTCGCCTGATCGAATTGCCGACCCTGATATTCCTCTATCCCTTGAGAATTAATCTGTACTAATTCCGGCGCCACATTCGGTTTGAGAGCCAGCGGCATACGAGGTTTTGGCTTGGAAGCGCACCCGGGCAGCCAGACGGCTAGAATCAGGATCAAAATAACATTGACGGTTTTCATGGAACCCTCATCACTTCTTATGCCGACGTTGCTCTTCATCCCTGAATTTACGATAGAGCACATCCCATTCCGGCGTTCCTTCAACAAGAGGGCGTGCATACGAGCCTAAACGAGCTCGTACCACTCGATCAACGGCATCCTCTTCAGCCAATTCCGCCGCGAGGACACGCTTAATTTCACGGAGGGCCTGCACATCGTCTCCTTTGAAACGAGCGGCTTGGCTCTTTTTAATACACGACAGAATGACATGTGACAGATGGCTCATCTTGTCTTCTGTAAGCAGCATGAGGAGACGTTAGTCGTTAAACGTTATTCGTGAAGAAAAAGAAAAATTCTATCGGTTCCTGCAACGTCCTCACAAGATTAGTCCTCGTTCCCGCACGAGCTTTGCCTTGATCATCGTGAACATTTTTTGATAGTCGACACCGCCGCGTTCAATTTCGGCGTCATACTGTTTCATGAGCGTGCGGACTTCAGTATTGAGGCGATCTTCAACCGACAGTTCATCGGTAATCCCTGCGTCCAAGACATTCACCAAGTCCTGCTTCGTCTCCGCAAAATCCACAAACCCCTTCTCGTGGAGGCTGGATACCAGTGACTCGGCCAGATGACGGACCCGCTCCTTCGTGAGCTTCATGTCCCTGCCCCACTATGCTTTTTCTATGCGAATGCGGGTGGCATCCATGGCTTGCCGCAATTGGGTGGCATCGCCCAGGATACGGCCAATCACGTTGACGCGATCCGCAGGGACCGGGTCAGGCCCCATGCTCATCGGCGTCGGCCCAAAGAATATCGCAACGACCTGTCCGGCGCCCCATACAGCAATGTCCCCGATCTTCACCTGCGTCGTCGCTATTTCACGATAGTCTTTCACTCCGGCGAATTTGAAATAGAATTCCTCGCCCCACGTATTGACTGAAGCCTCGATCGGCAGGGAAGCATAGAGCTCATCCGCGGTCTTATTCGATTTTATTTCCGCTTCAAGCGTAATTCCCGATACGGACAATCGAATCTTGCGCAAAGGCGATTCCGCCATGAAACTCTCTCCATCAGTGAATAAGCCGGGTCCGGAATTTATCTTGTTTCCTATTTGAAAGCAAGGCTACAATCCCCTCGCCACGCCTCGAGCCACCAAGAGAAGACGGCGATCTACAGGAGGGGGTGCACGCGCTCTCGACACCTGGACTATTCATTATGGCAAGTCGGCTCAGCACGATTATTCACAATCCTTGCAGACCATACCCGAGATCATGATGCACGGACTGCCACATACCGTTGAGTCCTGGCACGGAGTAGGACTTACCGATCGGGGGCTTGTCCGCACCTCGAATCAGGACGCTTTTGTCATCCTGAACGAATGCGGAGTATGGATCGTGGCGGACGGCATGGGAGGGCGTGCGGGGGGGGATATTGCCAGCCGCCTCACGATAGATGGTCTTGCCGCCGTCCTGCCTCAGTACCTCGGCACATGCATGTCCAGGTCAACGGAGATCCATTCGAGGACGACCCTCTTGCATCAAGTCATTGATATGTCGAATGAAGCCGTTCGTGCGGAAGCGTCTCGGCGGCCGGAACTCCTTGGCATGGGGACCACGCTCGTTATCCTCATGATCTTGCCGCACCCAGAACCGACCGCTCTTCTTGCGCATGTCGGGGATAGTCGCGCCTACTGTCTGAGATCGGGAGTGCTGACACAAATGACACGCGATCATTCGTTTGTCGAGGAATCCCTCCGGGATGGACGTTTGACACCGGCGGAGGCGCGCGACCACCCGTTGCGCCATATGCTTACGCGTGCGGTCGGTGCGGAAATTGAGGTGGAGGCAGAGATCACCACCCATGCGTTGGCGCCGCAAGATCTGCTCCTGCTTTGCACCGATGGTTTGACAAAAATGCTGCCCGATCGAGTCATTCGCGACATTTTGTCTCAACACGCTGCGTCGTTATCCCAGATGTGCCGGACCTTGATTAATGAAGCCAATGCGCGTGGCGGCGAGGACAATACCACCGTGGTGCTGGTGAGAAATGCATTGACAACATCACCTCAAGAACGATAGCTTTTCTCCGGCCTGTCAGGGAAATGTTACGCGTGGCTATTTTTCATAAGACTGTCTTATTATTCATCGTTTTGTGTACGGCACCGAGTATGCTTCCTTTGCGGCTGGCCGATGCTGCCGAACCATCTCATCAGATCTCAGACGCTCCTGATCTCACCGGCGAATGGGAAATCCAGGAGGAAGACAAGTCGTATATCGCGACCCTGAATAAAGATGGGAATGGCCCCTATACATGGCAAGGCGGTCACATCACAACGCTTGGCATCGCCGATCGCAGGTGGAGTGGAACCTGGCAACAGCCGGGCAATGATCGTGAAGGCAGCTTCGAACTGTTGCTTTCGGAAGATGGAAGAGAAGCGAAAGGGGTCTGGTGGTATACCCGAGTAGGAGATCGAAAGAATATACCAGCCCGTCAATGGGGTGGCAGTTACGTGTGGAAACGCCTGAGTGCTGGTCCCGCTACTCCTGCATCCAATCCTTGACGACTATCGAGGCAGCATCGGCTTTCTGAAGCCTTATTTTCTGAGACGATTGCAGCCGACGCGCCTATGTTTAGATACCATGCTCATTGCCGCATCGACAGCGAGTGCTGTTGAGCACAATCGACGATCCTAACTTCCAGGAGGAACTATGCGAATTATCATGGCTTTCTTGCTCGTACCCGTTTTGACGGCATTAGCCTTTGGCGCGGAAAACCATGATCACCATGCCATTCCCACCTTGCAAGGACAAACCACCACGGCAGTGAGCGTACAGGGCAATACCGTCACGTTAACCTTCGGGCCGATCGATCTGCCGTCCGGACATGACGGCGAACTGGCTGCCAGCATGCCAAAGCATATTTTCGAACTCCCCAAAGACATGTACCTCGTCGGCTATAAGTCGGCGGTTTTCACAAAAGAGGGCAAGCCGCTGCCGCAAAATTATCTTCACCATATCTTGATGCTCAATAACGATAAGGAAAGCGTCTCATGCCCCGGCGAGCCATTATTTTTCGCCGGCGCGGGATTGGAGATGACCGAAGCGCGCTTTCCGAAAGGATATGGGGTGAAGCTGGAAAAAGGGAAGAAACTGATGTCCGTCGTTGCCTTTTACCATAAAGCTCCTCCCACCAAAGACGTAATGGCCACCTTCACCATGGAGATGGCTCCTGAAGGCGTTCCCATCAAAGAAATGGATGTGTATCAGGTCGGCGTGAACATCGTCTGCTACAGCAAGTTTGGGGAACGGGGTAAGGATCAGACGGATGAAGGGATTGAACTCAAACCGGGCGTACATGTGCTCTCTGCGCCGATTAAGTTTCGAATGGACGGCTGTGTGAAGTTTGCGTATCCGCATGGACACGATGAATTACTCTTAATTGCGTTGGAAGATAAAACCGAAAAGAGAACGCTGCTCCGCACGGTTCCAGATGTTGCCCAAGATGGACGGTTTTTAGCCTTTCAACCTCATCAAGTCTATCGAGATCCACACGGTTTCCCAGTCGATACACATCATGACTATGAAATGACGATGGTCTATCATCA
>DATEPO010000328.1:0-4397 GCA_035273145.1 Nitrospiraceae bacterium | reverse complement strand
CAGCGGGATCCTCTAAACATTCTGTTCAAGAAGAACTTCGCAAACTCAAGACTCGTCTGGCGCAAGCAGAAGTCGACCTCTACAGCAAGATCACGCCCTGGCAGCGCACCCAATTGGCTCGGCATGCGCAACGCCCCTCGGTCCTCGACTATGTCAATTCCTTTTGCCGAGACTTTCAGGAATTGCACGGCGATCGCGCCTTTGCCGACGACCGCGCCATCGTAGGCGGCTTTGCTCGGTTCAATGATCAATCCATCATGATCATCGGTCATCAGAAAGGCCGCACGCTCAAAGAGCGCATGGAGCGGAATTTTGGAATGCCCAATCCTGAAGGCTACCGCAAGGCCCTGCGTCTTATGCGGCTTGCTGAGAAATTTCGTCGTCCAATTATCACATTCATTGATACACCAGGCGCCTACCCTGGGATTGGAGCGGAGGAGCGGGGTCAAGCTGAAGCCATTGCGCGAAATTTGTTCGTGATGTCGCGTCTCGCCGTCCCGATCATCTCCGTAGTCATCGGTGAGGGCGGCAGCGGCGGCGCGCTTGCACTCGGTGTGGCAGATCGTGTGCTCATGCTCGAGCATTCTATCTACTCCGTCATCTCTCCAGAAGGGTGTGCGGCCATTCTGTGGGACGATCCAGCGAAGGTGCCGGATGCGGCCGCCACGCTCAAGATGACGGCTGAAGATCTGTACAAGCTCGGTGTCATCGATGAGGTGATTCCAGAACCGGTCGGCGGCGCCCATCGCGACCCGGAAACCGCCGCGAAGCGGATTGCCAAATCGTTCACGACGCATCTCAGCCACTTGGGTAGCTTAAGCACAGACACACTTCTCTCCACCCGCGACAATAAATACCGAAAGATGGGCGTGGTGCTGGAACTGGCGGTACAAAAGGGTTAATCCTTCTATCAGGATTACTTGGACTTCTTGGCTTTTCGAGTTTGTTTCCGAATGTAGCCTTATTGAAATCCACGCATCAAGCTTTCGCCAATGAATGTCGAGCCCTACTATTTTATGACATAAGCAAAATCCGATTCGGCCTTGCCTTCTGCGCGCTTGTTTCTATTCATTCTAATTCTCCAAGCTACGCGATAAAGCCAACAAAGACTGAGAAAACAGCGAAGAAACCATATTGCACCATGAAACGAAAATCATTTCGACTTGGTTTATCCATACCTTGAGATCTCGGATTGTCCCTACCACCCTGTATTTCTCTGGGGTCACTTGGCGGTCAATGTTTCTGGCTTACGACGTTTCTAGTCGGGCCGCTATTGCCTCGACAGGTGCAGACCGAAAAACCTATCCCATCTACGAGACCGATCTATCAACAAGAAGATAATGGTAAGCAGCGGTAAGACAACTGAAGCAAACAACCGAAGTAAATGAGAAGTCATAACCTGCTCCTCTTAATCCTATCCGACAGACTCACGGATTATGCCAACGGGCGCCATCGAAGATTGGATTGGTCTGGTGCGTCAGCTTAATTGTATCGCCGTCGCGGATGGGGGAATCGATGACGGCAACCTTTCGATTGACGGTGACCAGCACTTCGCTCTTCGCCAGAAACAGCATCAGACCTTCAAGGGGATCGGGATTGGCATCGATGAGGCTCTTGAGCGTCGCTCCCTCCGGAATCTCGAACTGGAGTTCAGAAGCGCCGACGACATCTTTCAACGATTGGCCGAACAATAAGACGGTCACCATACCAACGTTCCTCCTCTTCTTTTCCTAGAACTAGGGTGTGTCGGCTCGGCGGTGGCACTTAAAACAATCCTGCCGTTTTGGATGGCGATCGGGCAACGGTCGGCTGCCTTGCACCGCATGGCACTGCGAACAGGGCGTCTCGGCTGTCAGAACTCGGTGTTCCTCATTTGCTGGGATCAGGGGATTCCGTTCGCGCGGTGTGGGCAATAACGAGACGAACACTACCACCGCAATAACGACCGCGATAAAAACCCAGTCTCCTTTTCCGGGCCTCCACTTCATGAGTGAGGCGGCGTTCCTTCGCCGGACACTCTCTTCACCTGATAGGACTCGCTCATTAATTCGGCGACATGTTTGACCGTGACCTTCCCTCGGACCCCATTTTTTAACTGAATCAGGCAGGCTGGACAACTCGTTGCCACGACGTCCGCACCGCTGTCTTCAATCGCTCTCCGCTTTCTGTCAAAAATCTTCTGAGATGTGTCATAGTCCTTGAGTACATAGGTTCCTGCTCCTCCGGCACAGCGATCGGCATCCTGCATCTCGACGAATTCAACACCAGGCAACCGGGACAGCACGTGCCGCGGCGCTTTTGTGACGCCCGCTGCACGGAGATGGCACGACGAGTGGTAGGTCACTTTACATGGCCGTGCCGGTACCGTTTCAGGCTTGCTTCGCGGCAGCAATTGCGAATCCATTTCCGTCACATGCTTTACTTTCGTCGCCAGCCGCTTCGCCGCTTCTTCTTCTGGCTCGCCGGCAAAGAGTGTGGGATAGTCTTTCAGCATGAGGGTGCAGGAGGCGCATCCCGTGACGATCGTTTCATACGGTTCAAATGACGCGAGATTGAAACGCGCGCCATCCTTCACCAAGTCCACATGTCCATAGGTCTGGATCGGCGTCCCCGAACACCGCTGGGCTGGAAGCGCCGGCTCGATCCCCTGCTGGCGCAGCACACGAATTACGGCATCACCCACTCCATCATCAAAGTATTTCGCGGCACAACCATGGAAATAGGCGACCGTGGTGTCGGCGGTTCGCCCGTTTCCGACTAACTCCGGATAACGCTCAGGAAGGTGTTTCTCTGCCAATTTTGGCAGTACCATATCCCGCGGTATTCGGGCGGTCACTGCGACTTGCCTCATCAGCGGTCGTGTCGCATATTCGATCAATGTTCGGACAGACGGTCGGTCCCAGAGCCATTGCGTTCGGGCCAGGAGTTTAAGCACGGACTCAAAAAGCGATTGGTGCGCCTGAAACTTGAAGATGAGTCCCGCCATCGCGTTGGGATGTTCCGCTCGCCGCTTGAGGATAAGATCCGAGACATCGACATCCGCCGGACAAATGGTCCGGCAGGATTTACAATTCAAGCAGGCCTCCACCACGCGCTTCGAGTTCAGATAACTGTAATCTTTGGCGGTCACAATTTCGAACCATCCGCGCGAACTCATATCTTCGGACTGAAATACGTCATAGACAGGACAGACGGAGTTGCATTTGCCGCAGGTCGCGCATGACTTGGATAATCGGGTGTAGTCAATGTGTTCCGTGAAGGGTGTCTCGCTGATTTTTACGCCGGGATTCAAGACGCCGGCCGGATCGAAGCTTTGCTTCACGGTTTTGAATAGGCCGTACAGTTCCTCGCCAAACATCCGTCGGACATACTCGGCCCGCACGCGGCCGTCGCCATGCTCACCGCAAATCGATCCCTCGAACTTCGTGAGGACGGCTTCATGGACGGCATGATAGCTTTCCACCATGCGCGCAAAATCTTCCGTGTCATTGACGTTGAGCAGCGGGACGATGTGAGCGTTCCCGTTTCCAATATGGCCAAAGATGGCAACCGGTACCCTCCGGGTTTTGAAGAACTCCTCCAGGTATCGGACCAGTTCACTAATTCGTTCAGCATGCACCACGACATCGTCCACATAATTGACCGGCTTCTTTCCTTTACCATAACGGTAGAGGGTCGGGTAGAGTGCCTTACGCGCTTTCCATATCTGCTCACGCTGTTCCTGACTGAACGCGAGGACCGGATCGGCCGAGAGCCGGAATGCGCGACAGAGAAGGCGTATGTCCGCTCCATAATCCGGAGGTGTGCCTTCTGCTGTCTCGTCGAATTCAGCAATGAGCGTCGCTTCGGCATCGGCGGGGATAGCATGTCGGTCTCGTCCGATGAGATTCAACGTGTTTCCATCCATTACTTCCAAGGCACTGGGCGACAAGGGCAGCAGTTTGAACACCGCATCGCCGACTTCATCCAGGCTACGGAAGTGAATGAGCGCCGTCGTGGTGGCTTTGGGGCGAGGCACGAGGCAAATGGTCGCCTCACTCATCACGCCAAGCGTGCCCTCGCTCCCCACGAACAACTTCGGTAGATCGAACACGCCTCGATCCAATCCGTCCAACAAGCCGAACAGGTTATACCCGCAACTATTCTTGCTGACCTTCGGGCGCTTCGATCGAATCATCTCGCCATAAGCGCCTACTATGGTGAGGACATCCCCAACGGGTGGATGGAGTCTCTGTATCTCGTTCAAGCGAGGATCATCGAGCGCATACGGCCGCGCATCCAACCACTGTCCTGTCTGCAGATAGATACGCATGGCATGCACGTTATCCTTGACCGACCCGTAGCGTAGCGTATGGGGCCCCGCAGAATTATTGGCGACCATCCCGCCAAGCTTGCAC
>DATEPO010000327.1:0-3177 GCA_035273145.1 Nitrospiraceae bacterium | reverse complement strand
GTTGAATCATCGGCGGTGCGCCGCAATGATAAAAAAACACGCCGGGCTTTTTGGCGACGAACGTATAGCTGATCGATTCACCGGGATTGACCGCGCGATAGTTCTTCAGAAAGTCGATTTCCGCGGCATGGAAGTCCATCGAATGCGGATAGGTGTTGCTGCTGGGGTTCGTCAGCGTAAACTTGATCGTGTCGCCTTCGGTGACCCGTACGGCGGGTCCAGGGACCTGGCCGTTGAAGGTCCAGGCCTTATAGGTGTTCCCTTCCCCATCGATGACGATCTCTTTTTCCATGGCCGTCATGGCGACCTCGTGAGTCTTGGCCATGACCGGTGAAGCCGCAAGCAGGATTCCCAAGCAGATGACTGCGGTGAACTGAAGTTCCGTATACCTATCTTCGAACCATGATTGCCGACGCATGCCGTCCTCCTTTATATGCGATATGGTAGCGAGAGGAGCATACGGCATGCCGCTGCTTTTAAAATATGATATGAATCATATTTTAGAAATAAAAGAGGACTGCCTACGAGGGCAGCGACTGAAGAAAGGAGGGCGAGGCCAATTGTTGGAGGCGAGGCAGATCAAGGATCGTCAGCTGTTTGGCCGTGCCCGTGACCAGCCGGGCTTTCTTGAAGCGCCCCATAATGCGGATGGCCGTCTCAGTTGTGATCCCGACCATATTAGCCAAATCTTGACGGGTCAATCGCACGGTGAGTCGATGCCCTGAACCCTCGCGAACACTAGACCGTTCGGCCAGATTGACCAAGAGCCCCGCCAACCGTTGTTCGGCTCCATTCAGGGCCAATACCTTGGCCTTTTCCTGTGCTTCGTTGAGCCGGTTGCCGAGATACTTAATGACTTCGACGGCCGCGTCCGGATTGCGTTTCAGCATCTCGAAATAGGCCTTTTTTCGGAGGCGGAGCACGCTGACTTCTCCCATCGGCTGGGCGCAGCCGGGATGAGGCGCTCCATCGAACACAGCGGCTTCACAACAAAAGAGATCGCCCGGCATCAAGACTTTGAGCGTCACCTCTTTCCCCTCGGACGATGTTTTGACACATTTCACAGTGCCTTCTTTGACGATATGGAAAAACTCGGCGGGGTCGCCTTCACGAAAAATGAATTCACCCTTTGTATACCGTGTTTCGGTGATTTCCCCGGACAAGCGTTGGCGTTCCGATCGCTTCACCAGATTAAAGAGCGGGATCTCTTTGAGATGGTCCGGATTCTTCATCTAGATAATTCGCTTCACGGTCTCGACAATCGCCCGCGCGCTGAGGCCGTACCGGTCGATCAATTCGTCGGGCTTTCCGCTATGGGGAATCTCCCGCACCGCGATCTTATGGACACGGAACCCTTCCTCTGCGACGGCGCTCAGCACGGCATCTCCCAGTCCGCCGTGCGCATAGTGATCCTCGACCGTCAGGATACGCCCCTGCGTCGCGCGCGCGTGTTCGATCACGCCGGTGCGGTCGATCGGCACGATGCTGTACAGATCGATGACCCGCACTGTGATTCCGGCGGTTTTTAGTTGATCGTAGGCTTTCAACGCCTCGAATAAGGTTACGCCCGCGGCGACGATCGTCAGCCGGTCGGTCGCGCTCTGCCGCAACACTTTTAAGCCGCCGATCGTAAAGGTTTCATCATTCGTATACAGGATCGGCGCTTTCGGCCGGCCGGTCCTTAAATAGACAGGCCCAGGATGTGCAGCCATCAATTCCACCAACCGATGCGTGCAGACGGCATCGCTGGGGTACAAGACGACCATGCCGGGTTGAGCGCTCATCATGGCGATGTCCTCCAATCCCATCTGGGACGGACCGTCTTCGCCGATGCTCACGCCGACATGCGAGCCCATCAATTTAATATTGTTGTGGCTGATGGATGCCATCCGAATGAAGTCATATGCGCGCGTGAGAAAACACGCGAAGGTCGCGGCAAAGGGAATTTTTCCGCAAGCCGCGAGTCCGGCCGACGCACCGACCATATTTTGTTCGGCGATAAAATTTTCGAAGAATCGGTCCGGAAACTGTTTGCCGAACTTGTCCGTAAAGGTCGAGTTTTTCACGTCCGCGTCAAGACCGACAACCAATGGATTGGCCTCGCCTAAAGCGGCCAGCGCCGTGCCGAACGCTTCTCGCGTCGCGACGGAA
Organism: Nitrospiraceae bacterium; assembly: GCA_035273145.1. Taxonomy (GTDB): domain Bacteria; phylum Nitrospirota; class Nitrospiria; order Nitrospirales; family Nitrospiraceae; genus JAICXS01. Next base: position 1,026 of record DATEPO010000327.1, on the reverse strand, counting down.
TCGGTGGATTTATAGTTCGGCGCCGCCATCGGTTTCGTCGGCTTCTTGCCGTTGGTCCAGGCTTCGGGCCGCTGAATGTCGGGTTGCGCCGCGCTTTGCCGAAATTGCCGCGTGAGCGTCTCAATCGCTTTGTCGGTTTGCTCGCCTTTCTTCAGCGGTTTGCCGTGCCAATCCGGCTGATCTTCAATAGCCGGCAAGCCCTTCCCTTTGAGCGTACGGGCCAGAATAATAGTTGGCTTGCCTTTGGTAAACGCGGCCTCTTCGAATGCGGCGAGAAGTTTGGCAATGTCGTGCCCGTCGACCACGATCGCATGCCATCCGAATCCGTTCCAGCGCGCACGGTACGCTTCCATATCGTGCTGCAGCATAGTGGGGTCGCTTTGACCCAAGCGGTTGACGTCGATGATTGCGCACAGATTATCGAGCGCATAATGCCGGCCGATTTCAGCCGCCTCCCAGACCGATCCTTCCGCCGATTCTCCATCCCCCATCAGCACATAGATCCGTGCCGGTGAACGGTCCAGGCGTTTGGCATTGAGGGCCATGCCAATGCCCGCCGATAATCCCTGTCCTAATGAGCCGGTCGCCACATCGACGAAGGACAGCCGCGGAGTCGGATGACCTTCCAGATCGGAACCCAAGGTGCGTAGGCGAAGGAGTTCTTTTCTATCGAACAATCCGGTCTCTGCCCATGCGGCATAGAGCAAAGGCGCGGCATGGCCTTTGGAGAGGATAAAGCGGTCATTCGCAGGATGTTTTGGATTCTTGGGGTCATACCGCATGATGGAAAAAAAGAGCGTCGCGACGATATCGGCAGCCGACGCGCAGCTTGTCGGATGTCCGCTTCCCGCCTCGGTCGTGGCGAGCACGCTGTCGATTCTCAATTGTGTGGCCTTGTTGTGGAGCACGGTGAGCAGAGTATCTTCTGTCATTCGCACAGCCATGGTGATCTCCTTTATACAGAGTCTTGAGTACGTTGTAACAAACCGTCTGAGGAGGCGTCAATTGAAGAAGGTTAGGCTCTTC
>DATEPO010000326.1:0-2942 GCA_035273145.1 Nitrospiraceae bacterium | reverse complement strand
ATGTTTTCAACTAGTTTTTTAATTCCATAAATACTGACATGGCTTCTCCTGAAGACGCACTAGGACGCGTCTCCTGTATGGACAACAATGGCGCGTTTTGTGTATTGACAATCTGCATGGCATAGCTCTTCTGCAGTTGTGACAGCGCGTATTAGGCGTCGGACTGTTGGCAATATTATCTTCCAGCGTAAATCAGAAGATTTTTATATTGTTTCGATGACGGATAGGGTACAAGTTTTGCTGAACTATCGGAGCTTCGAGGTCAATAACCATTGAGGAGGAACGATGCAGAAGCGAGGTCTTTATTTTTGGATGACGGTGGCGGTGTTTTGTGCATGGGGAGGGGCCAGTCCTATGGCCACGAACGCTCAATGGGTGGCGGAAGGTCAAGCCCCTGAAGGAAGATGGACGGCCGGGTTCCGAGCCGGCTTCAGCCCCCTGACACAGGAAATGTTCGGCGGCTCGGATACGAGCGTCGGACCCGTTTTAAACTTCATGGGCATGTATGGCATCAATAAGTGGATGAACGTCGGCCTCATGTTGGAATATAACCGCCATGGCGTCAGTACAGAGGGAACTCAGGACATCGGCACGTTAAACACCGTATCATTGTTGCCGACCGTTGAGTTCCGTCCCGGCCGCTACGGCCGCCTGATTCCCTATGGGTCGGTCGGCATGGGCGTGAATGTCAACTCGTTGAGTCAAGACGACGCGTCCAAGCGCAATGTCGGAACGCTCAGCGCCCCGAATACCTTTGCGTTTCGATTGGCCGGTGGAGTCGATTACCCGCTCAGCGACAAATTGGCGCTGAACACCGAAGTGGCGTGGAAGCGCAATCGTGGCGGCATCGAACAGAACGACGTGGATGCCGGCCCCTTTGATGCCTCGTCTATCAATGTTCTTTTTGGAGTGAAGTACACATTTCGATAAGATCTTTCATGCCCGTCCTCGGCGATTGCCGAGGACGGGGTAACTCTCCTTGACGACCCTTCCCGATTCCCGTACTCTTGCCGACCAGTGATCTTCTTCTCCACCCCAACTCACTAGAGATAGATGGATACAATGTCTCTCGCTATCGGCCTCGCCGTGGGCCTTGCTCTTGGCGGTCTGTTGACCGGCCTGTCGGTTTCTGCACGGCTGCGCCACCGAGTCCAATCTCGACTCATCGATTCTGCCGAGCGCGCGCAGCGCGCAGAGGCGGAGGCTGCCGAATTACGGAAACAAGGCGACCTGGAGCGAGCGGAACTCCTGCAAGTCCGGAACGCGCTGGCTGCCGCGTCCCATGCCCAAGCCGTGGCAGAAACAAGAGTCGAAGAGACGGCCAAGCATTTGGACGAGCAAAAAGCCTTACTCGCGCAAGCGCGCCACGAGTTGACCGAGACGTTTAAAGCCCTCTCCGGGGAAGCACTCAAAACGAACAATGAAGCGTTTTTGAATTTGGCCAAATCCTCATTTGAAACGCTGCGAGCCGAGGCGAAGGGGGAACTGTCTCAACGACAGCAAGCGATCGACGATCTCGTCAAGCCGCTGCATGGCGCCTTGCAACGTTATGAAGACCAAGTGCATCAGATGGAACGCTCGCGGCAGTCGGCCTATGGGGGGCTCGATCAACATCTCAAGCAGCTTGCCGACTCCCATCAACGGTTGCAGCAGGAAACGAGCAATCTGGTCAAGGCGCTCCGGGCGCCGAACGTGCGCGGTCGCTGGGGCGAGATTACATTGAAGCGCGTGGCGGAACTTGCCGGCATGATTGCCCATTGCGATTTTTTTGAACAGGAGACGGTGACGACCGATGACGGGCGATTGCGGCCCGATATGGTCATTCGGTTGCCGGGCGGCCGGCAGATCGTCGTCGATGCCAAAGCCGTGCTATCCGCCTATCTGGAAGCGCATGAGACACCGGATGATGTGCTGCGCTTGGAGCACTTCCGTAAGCATGCGACCCAAGTTCGCACACGCATGGATCAACTCAGCGCGAAAGCCTATTGGAATCAATTTCCGCAGACGCCCGAGATTGTCGTCCTCTTTCTCCCAGGGGAACATTTTTTGGCAGCCGCGCAAGAGCATGACCCGACGCTCACCGAAGACGGCTTTTCCCGGCGGGTTATCGTCGCGACACCGACGACGCTCATCGCGCTGTTGCATGCTGCCGCCTACGGCTGGCGACAGGAGCAGTTAAGCCAAAGCGCGCAACAGGCCGGCCAACTCGGGAAAGATTTGTATGAACGGATGTCTGTGCTCGCCGAACATTTGGAGAGCATAGGGCAAGCGTTGACCAAAAGCGTGCAGGTGTACAATAAAGCCATTGGATCTCTTGAAACACGTATTCTGCCGGCCGCTCGAAAGTTTAAAGAACTTGGGATCGCCTCGGATAAAGATATCCCGCTTCTCGAAGTCATAGAAGCGACGCCACGGGCTCCCGCTATCGATCAGTAAAGGATGCGACAGAGAAAGGGTTGCAATGACCGATGAACAACACATGGTCTCTGAATTTCACCGGACGTTTGGGATTCTGACAGCCACGGCGCCAACCGTACCGGATGAAAATACACGGACGTTGCGCGTTCGATTGATTGAGGAAGAATTCGATGAACTCAAAGAAGCGATGGGCCGTGGCGATCTGCCCGCCATGGCGAAAGAGCTGGCAGATCTGTTGTACGTCGTGTATGGCACGGCCGTCTCGTTTGGCGTCGATATGGAGCCGGTCTTTCGTGAGGTGCATCGCTCGAACATGAGTAAAGTGGGAGGCCATAAACGGGAGGACGGAAAATGGGTAAAGCCCGCGCATTACTCGCCCGCATCCATTGAACCGATCTTGACGGCGCAAGGCGGTCATGATAATGGTCCGCCGCTTCTAGAGCACCAAGCCTGAACCTGTATCCAGGCAGAGCACCATCAGCGCGAGGTCTGATGAAGCGAGAGTGCCCACAGTGCCACACTGA
>DATEPO010000325.1:0-14412 GCA_035273145.1 Nitrospiraceae bacterium | reverse complement strand
CCATGGTGGAACGGCAGCACCAGCGGGTGATGGACCAGATGGCGAAGGACGCCGACGTGCAGCGCACGAGCGGCTTCTTCAACAACATGAACATGATGCACCAGTATGGCGCCGGCGGACAGGATTATCTTTTGATGTCGCAGACCGGCACCGAGCCGATTTTTGCTCTGGGTGGGCGCTGCCCGGCGGGCGCGCCGGTCAAGCAGTACGACGTGTCGGCGATCAATGTGGAGATCACCCTTAACCGGTGGCTCGATTTCTATCCGGGCTATATGTACGTGCTGACCGAGAATATCGACAAGGTTCGGGAAGAGGAAAAGCGCAACAGCGACGCGCGCGGCAAGGAGGGCTTCGATCCCGGCGCGGTGGCGTCCGGTCTTCAGAATAATTGGATTCAGCCGTTGGTGATCCGCGGTAATCAGGGCGACTGTATCAAGATCACGCTGCAGAATCAGCTCGAAGGCGGCGAGGATGTCAGTCTCCACATTCATGGCTCGAGCACGATCGTCAGCGCGACCGGCAAACCCGCCTTGACGACCAACTCCGAGGCGGTCGCGGCGCAAGGCAAGCACGTCGAGTTGGAATGGTACATTTCGCCGACAATGCAGGAAGGCAGCCGGCAATTTCATAGCTACAGCAACGATCGTGAGCTCACCGTGATGGGCTTGTTCGGGACGTTTGTCGTCGAAGCCAAAGGCTCCGAATATCTGGACCCGTTGGGGGACGGCGAGCCGACCCCGCTCAAGAGCGGTTGGCAAGCGATCATTAAAAACACGGACGGGAATGGGTTCGACTTCCGCGAGTTCGTGATTTTCTATCATGAAGTCGGGGATGAGGCGTTCCGGCCGGTGAACAAGCGCGGGGACTTTATTCCACAGCGCGATCCCTTGACCGATGTGTACCGTCCCGTCGCGCGGGCGATCAACTATCGCAGCGAGCCCTTCGGCGTCGACAACATGGAGACGCAACACGAGTATTTCGGCTTCGAGGACGAGTCGATGGCGTATAGCGCGTACACGTTCGGCGATCCGGCCACGACGGTCCCGCGCAGCTATTTGGGCGATCCCGCCAAATTCAGGTTGGTCCACGGCGGATCGGAGGTATTCCATTCGCATCATCCCCATGGCGGGTCCATTCGATGGCCGCGCAGCCCGCGCGCCGTGGATCAGAATCCGATGCTCTATATGGCGAAAAACGGACCCTTGAAGTATCCGGTGATTCGCGCCAAGTCGGATCGTGTCGATGTGGAAGTGATCGGGCCGTCGGAGACGATCGATTTAGAAACGGAGTGCGGCTCGGGTCTATGCCAGCAATTGGCCGGCGATTTTCTCTTTCACTGCCATGTGGCCCACCACTATATCGCGGGGATGTGGGGCTACTGGCGCGTCTATAACGTTCTCCAGCAGGGAGACTTGCATACCGACACGATGCCGGATCTGCGTGAGTTGCCCGATCGGCAGGGCCGCATCAAGGCGGGCGTCACGTCGGACCGGCTGGTCGGCAAAACCGTCGACTGGTTCGGGAAGCAGTTTACGATTGTCGACAAGGGCAAGTCGGACTGGAAGGCGTCTCCCGCCGTGGTGACCGTGAAGGATTGGGTCTCGATGTTCCTGCCCCCGCAGGGGAAGCCTGGCCATAAGGAGGACGAGAATGGGCAGACGCTCTCGTATGATGCCAGCGTGTTGAACTGGGCATGGGACGGCAATCGCGCCATGACCGAGCCGGAGAGCACCGTGCCGAATCCGCGCTATCAGTCGCCGTCCCCCGGCAAGCGGCTGCCGATTCTGTTTGAGTCGCAAACCGGGAAGATCGCGTGGCCGCATTTAAAGCCGCACTTCGGGAGGCGTGTGCCGTTCTCGGGCACCCATAATCCGTCTCCCTGGCTTGAGCCGATCCATCTCGATGAGGACGGCGGGCAAAGTTCCTATCCGGCCAAACCGGGGGAGAATGGACGCTGGAGTCTGTGCCCCGAGAATGCCGGACGCAAGACGTACAATACGCACTTTATTCAGACGCCGATGATCTTGTCGGACAAGCAAGGCGACCAGCCGGCTATCGAGGATAAGGGCGGGTTGATCTATGTCCTGCACGAGGAAGAAGCGGAGATCAGGAAGAACAACGAGCGTAAATATCCGTTGGTGGTCCGTGCCAATATCTACGACTGCGTGGATTGGATGCTGACCAGCGAGTGGGAGGATGACGACGTCACCAATTTCCATTCCTCCAAGATCAACACCCATTGGCATTTCCTGCAGTTTGACAATCAGTCGTCGGACGGTGTGATCACTGGGTTTTCCTATGAACAGTCTGTGCGGCCGTTCACGATGATGCACAAGAAGGTGAACAAGGGCCTGCCGCTTCCGCTCAATACCACGTTCACGAAAGCGGCCAAGGAGGGGGACCGGACGATTACGGTGAAGAACGCTGCCCAGTATCATCTGAACATTGAGATTTTAATCGGAGCCGATAATGTCGGCGGTAACGAGGTGGGTCGTATCAAGGCTATCAAAGGCAATACGATTGAACTGGTCCGGCCCTTGCGAAACGCCCACCCGGCCGGGGACATCGTCACGGTCGAATTTGTGCGGCAACGGTTCTGGGTGGATGCGGATGTCGGCACGGTCTTCTGGCACGATCATGCGCTCGGTCGTGTGACGTGGGGACATGGCGGGTTCGGCACGATCATTATCGAGCCGGTGGGGTCAACCTATCATGACGCGAAGACCGGCAAGGAAATCCGCAGCGGGCCCATTGCCGATATCCGGACCGTTGAGCCGGTCGGCCACGGCGTGAACGGCAGCTTCCGGGAGTTGATGGTCCAGGTACACGATAGTGTGCCGCATACGGTGAATTTGGTCACCGAAGGCAATCCGCCGGGGCAGCCGATCGAGGTGGCGCTCGAGGCCGGGAAGACGATTTCCTTTCCGATGCCGGAACACATTCTGCCCTCGCCGATGTCGTTCTTAAATGGCGGCACCCATACGACGGGAAGCGGATTGAACTTCCGAGCGGAGCCGATTGCCTCGAGGCTGAAGAACAACGGCGATTATTCGCAAATCTTCAGCAGCGCGATCCACGGCGATCCCTATACGCCGATGTTACGGGCCTATGTCGGTGATACGCTCGTGTTCCGCCTGCTGCAAACGATGGCGAACGAAACGATGGTCTGGACGCTCTCCGGCCATACGTTCCTGACGGAGCGGTATGCCGGGGATGCGAACCGGAAGAATTCCATTCATATCGGCATTGCCGAGCGGTATGACTTGGTCGTGCCGCAGGCCGGAGGGCCGCGCCTGCAGCCGGGCGACTATATTCACTTCAACGGACGCAACTCCCACTTCTCGGAAGGCGCATGGGGCATTGTCAGGGTCTACGAGAAGGAAGTGGCCGATTTACAGAAGCTGCCGGCCGGCTATACGAATCGGAGCGAAATTCCAGCACCTCTTCCGGTGTGTCCGGACAAGGCGCCCGTGAAGACCTTCAATACGGTAGCGATGGATTATCCGGCGATGAAGTTTAATCCGAAGGCGCCGGATGCGGTGGAGGTGGATTTCGAACGGAAGATCCAGGTGGCGAACCCGGAGGCCAAGATCTATGCGTTAGAGGACGATATCGCAAAAGTGTCGGGTGGCTTTCAACCCATGCCGCTCACGCTGCGCGCGAATGTCGGCGACTGCTTGAAAATCAAGCTGACGAACAAGATGAAGAACAGTCGGGCGTCCTTCTCAGCCATCAGCCTGGCGTTCGACCCGAAGGATTCGTTGGGAGCCAACGTCGGACGGAATCCCGGCGATCAAACCATTGCCCCAGGCGAGAGCCGGGTGTACACCTACTATGCCGATCCCTCTCTCGGTGAGATCGCCTCACTGGTGTGGGATTGGGGGAATCCCATGCTGAACCCGCGCAATGGCTTGTTCGGAGCCATCGTGATTGGTCCCAAGGGCGCGACCTATCGCGACCCGAAGACGGGCGCCGATATCTCCAATAAGAATAGTTGGATTGCGGACGTGATCGTGGATCAGACCATACCCGGCTATGAACGGCGGGCGAATTATCGGGATGCGGCCCTGTACTTCCAGGACGAAGATAACATTCTGGGCACGAGCTTCATGCCGTATGTGCAGAATGCGGCGGGCTTGACCGGGGTGAATTATCGGTCCGAGCCGTATAAGTTCCGGGAAGAGCAAGGTTGCACGCTTGGGAAAATGTTCCAGCCGTGCGCGGTAGACAAACCGGAAGATCCGGTGACGCCGATGATCGAGGCCCACGCGGGTGATCCGGTCCGGATTCACGTGTTTGGCGGCAGTAGCGAGCAGAACGGGATGTTCGGCGTCGAGCAGCATGAGTGGCCGATCGAGCCGTTCATGGACGGCGCCGACGACATCAGCGTGGTCGAGTTCGCGGGCTCCGAAACACTGGATGCGTTCATCAAATCGGCCGGCGGACCGTATCGATTGCCGGGTGATTATGTGTGGAGCAATCAGCGGTTGCCGTACTCGCAATCGGGGCAATGGGGTTATTTCCGTGTCTTGCCGGTGGGAGATCCACGCATCCTGCCGTTGTCCAAGAGTGCCACTGAGAGACGTCGCGCGGAGACGATACGGCAGGACCATGCGGCAGTATCGGCGGTTCTCCCATCACGATAGCGTGGAACAGAGATGAGTGGACAATTGGTGATGCGGCAAAAGCAAACACGATAATCCTACACGTTGAGGCGCTCGATCCATGACCGAGCGCCTCTTCAACAGGACATGCGAAGGCGGTGATCCATTAATAGTGACAGCGAGAAATTGCAATGGCAGAAAAGGCAGAGACGATGGCCCAGGGGAAAGGAGACTCAATCCTTCGTGATGGGCTATGGCCTTTCGGCGCCCCTCTTTGTCATCGCGGTGCCGCTCGCCATCCTTGGCGCCGGTGTCGGCACCGTGCTTCACCCATGGACCAAGTGCCTCGACATTGATCATGGCGATAACGAGGATCAGTCGTCACCAGTGCGGTTCGGGATGTATCGGTCTCTTTGCCGGTGCTTTTCTCTGACAGATAAGCCGCAGCAGTATCGGGACAGTCCGCTCACAGATCGACTCGCACCCGGGCTACTTTTCCTAGAACGGTATCGTCCTGCGTGAATGGCACGTCCACATACGTGTGTCTTAAAGCATGGAGGACCGTTTGCGTGCCAAGCGCCTTGATCTGTCTGATCAACACTTGACGTGGATGCGCTCTTTTGACGAGAACATATTCGTCGGCGTTCCACTGTGCCCCTGGTTGCACGAAGATAATTTTATCGACATGAAATAACGGTTCCATAGAATCGTCCGGCACATGGATGGCGAAAACATTATCTCCGGCAACATCGGTCTCGATCATTTCTTCCGACCCGTCAGATCCCTTATTGTCAAGCAATTGAGACCATGAGAGAAGCGGCACGTGTCGCCAACCTACCACCTCATGGTTGGGATGGGGAGGTAAAAATGGGCTCACGCTCGGCCATTGGAGTAACTCGCCAAAACGGAGCGTGTCTTCCCGCATCTTAAAATAGGCCGTTAATTTGTCCCATGTATCGCGATCGTCGGGAAGCCGTCCGTCTAGAATACCCCGCAACGTGCCTACTGGGATACCGATGGCGTCTGCCACCTGGGATTCAGTCTGTCCTTCCGAGAGTTCCTTGAGTATGAGTCGTTCGAGTGCCACAGTCTATTCTAACCCATCACCGCGAGCTGTGTCGTGTAGAAGCAAGATCATGTAGCACGACCATGTGCCGCGTCCGCCATTGACTGCAGGCCTGCTATCTTCCTGTGTATGGGCCGGTGGTTCCTTCCAAGAATGCGTCTAATGCAGACGCATGGGTCGCTGCGCTCTCAATAGTTCTCAGGAGTCGGTCCGCCTGATACGGCTTCGAGAGCCAAGCATATGCGCCCTGTCGGATTGCATTGACCCTGGCCTGGCCATGCTCTCCGGACACCATCACCACGGGTAAGCTAGGCCACAAGGCTCGACTAATCGTTAAAAGATATAATCCATTGAGGCTCGGCATGTGATAGTCCGTGACGAGCACGTCGTACGGCTGTCTTTCAAGATGAGCGAGGGCCTCGAGCCCATCTTTGGCCGGATGAACCGAGTGACCGGCGTCGCTTATGATTTCACAGATGATGTGGCGGGTGCACGGATCGTCTTCGACAACGAGAATAGCTCGTCTGCGTTTGTTCACAGTTCCTCCCTCGGCGCCCGATGCGCCTCTCCATGGTTGTCTATCTGGTCGACATTGTCGTTGGCGCACGATTCTTGAGTTCATCGTGCGCCATGGTGCAGACGCCGTTTCTGCCCACGCGGAGTATTTCCCGATGTGCTGTAAGCTTCTCTCCATGCATGCAGGATAGGTCAGTCGCTCCATATCAATCACGCATCTCCATCACCGCCAACTGTGATGATGAAGAAGCACTCATGGATAAAAAGGATGCTGACCTTAGTTCTCATCTCGTAAAGCAAATTCAACGCCCGTGTCCGCTCGGGCAGAAGTGGTGGATGCCATAGGCCTGAACAGAAAAGCGGTCCAAGATTGTCGTGATACGGCATGGGTATTCGTTTAATGCCACGGTTCACTTCGCCTGGCTGGTTCACGCGGGGTACGAGGGGTTTACCAATTCTCTCGGCGGCCCTGGCCATGATTTCAACGTACGACTCGCGGGGCCTAACATCTGTTTGCGCCCCTTATCGAGACCGATCGATTTCGAATAGACCTTTGAGTAGGGTTACGATGAGTGTCCAAGCATTCCCGCTGGAGGGGTGAAGACGGTTGATTGGATATTGAGCCATAGGCGCCTGTTCATCGTTATGGGGACGCATGGTCGTCGCGGGATTTCACATCTCGTACATGGCAGCGTGGCTGAAGCCGTGCTACGCCGAGCGCCGTGTCCGGTTTTGTCGGGTGAAGCGTGCCAAGTTTCCCCCCGGCTACCAGCCACTCAAACTGATGCCATAAGGTAGTCAAGCTGGATTTTCAGCCTTCAGCCCTGCCTCGTGCATTTCGCGATAGCGGCGCACCCCCTTCCGAAGCGTTGGGATAGGAGCTCCGCACCGACGACAAACCAACCCTGTCATCGCGCGTTTGCTGATAGAACTGCACGCGGACAAGCCGGCGACGCGTCGGTGGGAGTCCATTGCGTGAGTGAAATGAAACGATGTGTGCGAATCACACCATGCAGGGATACGCCGGGCCAGCCGCGGGAGTTTCACATCGCCTAAAAGTCGCGTGGCTGAAGCTGTGTGACATGGTGCCGCTGTGTGCGCGGATCACTGGCGTGCAGCCTCATGCGCCGATGTCGAGGCGGGCGGCGTGGCCGGAAGATTGGCCATGTGCTGAAGAAGATGCGTGAGCCCGGTATTCGCCTGTTCACGATAATAAACGTAGGCAGGTCCCGAATAATCTTTGATGATCGACTGGTACAGCGTTATGGCGAGATCGTTCCAGCCATTGCCCGCCGCCGTTTCGGCGGTTTTCAACGTACAGGATGCCGTCATCGCGCGTGGGTCTGCCGCAAGCCGCACCGGTGAAGGTGAGACGAACGATTGTAGCGGGGAGAAGAGCCCGAGGATTTCGTCCTGCTGCATTCGGTTGGTGGCGCGTTTAAGAAGCAGGGTGTCCACCATAAGGGCTTCCAAGTTTTCCGTACTTGAGCAGTGCGTATAAACTCTCCACGTTTCCATAAAGGACGGCTGAGCAGTGGGTGGTTCCTGTTGAGCGACTTTGACGTTCTGACAACTGGTCAGTCCCAGAATTACGAGGCCCCATAAGACCGATACGTTGAATGTCATCCCTCACTCCTCGGCTTCTCAATGCCATAACGAAACACTGGTAGAGGTGACGCAAAAATCTCGCCATATCGTAAAGCCAAAAGATCAATTATTCCCAGGCGGCAACTATTCAACTCTGTGCGCATCCGCTCAAGAGACTCTGTCAAACAGGACACAAACGATCGGAATGCCGTGAGTCTTGTTTTTCTTTCAACGCTCATGAAGTGGTCAGTGGATGGTCGTGCAGGACAGATCGTCAGGGAGAGTACAAGTTGGACGGCCAACTGGAAACTCTGTCCGTCTAGACAGTGAAAGTAAAAGAGTCCGCGGAGCCCAGGCGGAGAACGTCAATACCGAAATCGCTCTTCTCTATACGTGCGCTTGCTCGACGACCCCGTATGGGATTACATATCGGTGGGCAATAGTCCTTCGGCGGCCCCTCCCTAGTGATTCCGAAGGCATAGTTGGCGTCAGACCACATGCACGTTCGCAGTAGGCGGAGGCCGACTCACGCGTTTTCAGCTCGCGGATTCTCATTGAAGATCTACGTTGAGGAAGCCGGTGGGTCCGTAAAAGTGTCCCGTCTTATTAAGGATGGATTGCTGTACGGTGAGACCACGGGAGGCATACTCATAATGAACTAGTTCGTTCAATAGCGTTTATGGTAGCCGCTAAAATAAGAATTCTGTCTGGATATAAGAGTAATTGATATCTGACGTGTTCGTGTGGCCCGGCGCATGAGTGGCAAAGCCTCCCAACTTGAAATACGCATACCCCATTTGAAGCGCCATGTTATCTGTCAGAGACCATCGGGCTCGCATCTCGACGATCTGCCCGATATAACGGCCTGACGCGCCGGTTGGGTCTTGAAGACCGCTGGTCACCCATTCGCCGCGCGGATCGGCCAACCAGGCGAACCGGTGCTGGACGAAGACACTGATGTCATCCGTGGGTTTCGCCAAGAGGCGGTAAGCCGGCGAAAGGAGATTGCTGCGCTGAAGAGGGCCAAAGATGCCGGTGGGCATCAATTCAAAATTACGGCGCCCATGCAACGTATCGAATCCGTTGCTGGCATAGTCGAATCGGAACAACAGTTGCGGCTGCCAGATCCGATCGAATGTGTACCCGATCTCGCCATGCTGAAAATGGGCGAAGTGGGCATGGGTGACGGTTTGTTTTTCAAAGGTAAACCCGGGCACCCCGGGGACAAAGAAATCTCGGACCGCCGTCGTGCCGACTTCATATGTCGATTCGATCTCGTACTCCAACTTTCCAGCGCCGCCGGGTTTGAAGATCCGGGCGCCAAGCATGCTGAAGTCTCGTCCCGCGCTCGTGCTCTTGTCGCCGAAGTAGTGAAAGGCGGCATGGGCCCAGGGAAGCTTACGCGATTCGACATAGATGCCCCAGAGCTTCTCGTTCGCGAGTATCGGATCCATTGCGGTGGCGAGCCGCTTGACCGGTTCGACGAAGAACGTGCGAAGATGCCAGTGTCGTTCATCGCCGATTCGCCAATGGATGCCGTCGAATGCGTTGGTCGTATTTCGGAAATGATTCCGGCCGATCCAGCGGCCCCGTCCGATATCGAGATTGATCCGACCGACGTTCAAGAGGGTAGGAAGGCCCGTGCCCCACAGATTGTCGGTTGCCAGGTCGGCATGCAATTGTAGAATGTCGTGCTCGTCCACCATGCGATTGGTGACGACCGATCCGGAATCATTCAGATGAATGCGCGAATCCTGGAATTCCACGATGAACCGAAGGGGATCCCAGATATTTTTGATGCCGAACAGCACACGTGTGCGCTGGGGGAGTTGCTGGTCGCTTCCGACCTGACCTTTTTCCCACTGATCACTCAATGTCTCATAGCGGGTGCGATGTTGAACAGCGAGAATCATCCACGAGGGCAGTTTCAGCGCGCTCTGCAATGCCCCGACATCTCCGCGCGTAGTCTCCAGGACGTCATCATAAATGCCATAGCTCTCGTCTACGATGCCCGTGCGATATTCAACGGTGGCCTTCGATGAGGTATTCTCCCTTTGTTCCCCGGCGTCTGCCGGCGTGACGCACGCCTGATAGATGCTGAGAATGATGAGACCCACCAAAAGAACTGCTGAATAATGCGCGGCGCGGAGAGGACGGATCTGAACATTGAGATGCGATCCATCCGAGACTGTAAAGTCCAGCCCTTGGCGTCGATGTACTCCCAACGTTGGGATCGATACAAAACTTTGAAGCCGCAGAGAAGTCAATTGCCCGACAATGGACTGCATGGCTGAAGGTAGTACGTGCAATGTAGAAATGCCTTGTCGGGAAGTCAAGCCGATGCGGGGGAAGAGTTATCAGTCTGAGCGACGCAGTGCTCCCTGCGTTATCTGTAGCAGTCCGCTAGAAAAGTAATGGGACTCCGAACACGAGCAGTCCCGAAAAGGCATGGCGGTGAAGGTCGGATTTGCTCCCTTGCCTACCGGAGAACCAATTCAACGCGACACTATAGCCTTTTGCCGTTTGAGCATACTGTGCGGATCCTCAAATGAAGCGTGGAATGCGTAAGCCATCCCGGCGTTGCTCCGAATACCGCAATGCAAGCGTGTCCACGCACCCTCCGCGCTGTTGCCACACCGTGAAGCCGTCCGGAGTACGCAACGCTGTCCACGATCTCTTAATTCTTGTTGAGACGAGGACCCGCAAGCAGAGAGAGCGGTATTCCCAGCATGGTGAGAGCAAGCGTCAATGATCTGAAGAGGATGGGTCTATCTCCCTCAATTATGCATGTCATTGAGGTCGAGCCGTTTTACCGATTCAAAAATGGCGCGAACGTCAGTGAGCGGTGCCCAACTGAGAACGGCCAGAGAGTCTTCCACGTAGGCGGGTGTGCGCATGCCATTGAGGACGCACGTGACTCCCGGTGTGCTGATCAGCACCCAGAGCGCTTTTCGGGACAAGGAGTCCTTGCGGTGCGCATCGGGCAACAGCGGATCGATCGCCCTCGAAACGCTGGCCGTTTTCTCGCGGCTTTTGATCGTGGCTTCGCGTCGCAGCTCACGCAATAATCGCAAGAGTTCGGGCAAGTATCGATCTCGCCAGTGCTGCCATGTGTCGGCCAGATTGCCGGTGAAGTGTTGCGTCAAGGCACGCAACACCTGATTGATGTGAGGTGCGATCATTTGATATTCGATTTGTTCCCAGTGTTCCAGATTTTGAATCAGCGGCCGTATTCTCGTGAGTTCATCCGCCCATCTGAAATACTCTTGCGGGGGCATGCCTTGCCCTGACGCTTGAATATGAGGCACAAGGGCGCTGCGGTATTCCTCTTCGAGCCTGGCGATCGTGTCGCATTGCGGGTCGAACACGACCTCCTGCGCTTCGAGCGGCAGGTCGGCGAGACGGATCATGGCGTTGCCCTTGCCCGGCATCGCATTCAACGGCCGATTCACGAGAATCGCGATCTGCTCACGCTGTGCCAAGTCCAACACCGTCTGTTCGTTCTTGTGTCCCGTGTTTGGGGTGAGCAGCGCGCCGGATTCGAAGAGGTTCATCGGAAGTTGAAGCACGCGAAAATGATGAACGCCGCCCTGAGCGGCCTGCCTTGCCGCTTGCATCATATGGAGCAACGATGTGGCTTCGGGATTATCCGGCTCGGCCGTACAGGTGTTTGATGACACGCCATAGTACTGCAGTCGTCCCGTGGCGACCTGGCTTTCCAGATAGGCAAAGGCGGCTTGAAGCCGGCGATAAAATTCTTCCCGCAACGCGGGCAGATCGGTTTGTCCGCGATGTTTGGCATCGGACAAAAAGTATTCGGCATTGTGAAGGAGGAGGACGTCCAGGGTTTGCAGGCCTAAGCGATCGAGCGACAAGGTCAACTGATCGGCGAGAAATTCCGGATGGAGGCAATGCCAAATGCCGTCACCGTATTTGACCATCTCCGGATAGGGCTTGCCCGCCTTTTCCCGTGCCTCGGCACGTTTCAGGTTCTCTCCCTGGACATACCCGATTTTCGACACGATGATGACTTCATCGCGTGCCAATTCTCCTTTAGAAATGAGCTGGGTCAGGACGCTCCCGATCATCCGTTCGCTGTCGCCGTCCATATAGTTCGTGGACGTATCGATGAGATTGCAGCCGTTCAAGAGCGCCTTGGTCAACGCTGTGTGATGTTCCGGTTCGTCACCGGTTCGATAGCCACCAAAGCCCAGTCGGCTCGTCGTGAGCGCCGTGGCTCCCAGGGTCGTATACCCGTGCGCCGTATCGGATGAACTTCCCGGCCTGCCGATCATCCGGACGGCATAGGCCGCGGTTCCACCGCTCGTAGCGCATCCGGCCATCTGGGTTCCCTGCAACGTCTTCGCTGGAGTTGATGCGGATGCTGCATCCGGTGAGGAGTGACCGAGCGCTGACATGACGACAGATGGCTCCGTGATCGGCGTTTGGCATGCAAAGTTCCGGCAGACGTACAGGGCGGCCTGTCCTTGCACCAGACCTTTTCCACTGGTCAGCGGATGCCGAGGATCGGGCCCTTGCGGATCGTAATGCGCCATGATCCGGTTGGGCAGATAATGCCGATTCACCTCTGCGCGAAGGGCTTCATAGCGCGCTTCGCCTTGCGTCCCTACAAGCGCCAATTCGATCGGACCGTTGAGTAGCAGATCGACGACGGATAGGCTTTTGGCAAAGGCGCGTGGATAGCGGGCGATCTGGCGCCCGTACGCGCGAATCGCAGTCGTCGCCGCCGTGCGAAATTCTTCGCGGGCATAGTGAAACGACAAACGGGCCAGCACCATGGCGGCCACCGCATTTCCGCTCGGCGTGGCGCCATCCGGTCCCTCACGGCTGCGGACAATCAACGACTCGTGATCCTTGGCCGTCGTGAAGAATCCGCCGTGTTCAGTATCGGAAAAGTCCGCGATGATCCGCTCGGCGAGTCGGACCGCTTCATCCAAATAGCCTTCGTGCGCTCCCGCTTCGTAGAGATCGATCAATCCTTCAGCCAGGCAGGCATAGTCGTCCAGGCATGCGTTGAGATGCGCTTTCCCAAGCCGATACGTCCGATAGAGACCGTTGTCGGGGCGTCTCATCGTCTGCAAGAGAAAATCGGCGGCCTCCTCACCGGCTTCTAAGTATTTGGCATCGCCAAGGACTCGCGCGCCTTCAGCCATCGCGCTGATCATCATGCCGTTCCAAGCGGTGAGGATTTTGTCATCGAGGCCAGGCGGCACACGTTGGCGTCGCCTATCGTAGACAAGGGGCTTCACTCGATCGATGGTTTGCCGGAGCTCTTCAGGGCTGATGCTCAGGTCACGTGCGACCTCTTCAAGCGACTTCGGTGTATTGGCGATGCTCCTGTGCTCCCAGTTGCCGCCCGGCGTAATATCGTAGTAAGCGCAGAAGCGACGCGCGTCTTCATCGGTCGGGACGGCTTGGCGAATCTCCTCCGGCGACCAGACAAAAAACTTTCCTTCTATGCCTTCGGAATCCGCATCGGTGGCCGAATAAAACCCGCCCTCCGGCGAGGTCATCTCACGCAGCATATAGTCCAGCGTCTCGGTCGCCACTCGTCGATAGGTCGCCTCATTCGTGAGCTGAGCGGCTTCCAAGTACGTGCGGGCGAGGAGAGCATTGTCATACAGCATTTTTTCAAAGTGCGGCACCAACCACCGTTCATCGGTTGAATAACGGGCGAAGCCGCCGCCGATGTGATCGTACATGCCGCCGGCTGCCATCCCATCGAGGGTCTTGCGCACCATCTTCAATGTATGGGCGTCGCCGGTTCGATGGTAACGCCGCAAGAGAAACGACAGGCCGGTGGCCGGCGGAAACTTCGGCGCGTGCCCAAAGCCGCCGTAGCGGGCGTCAAAGTCTTCCGCATATTGCGTGACCGCGGCATCTAATTCCGTCTCACCGACCGAAAGCGGAGTGCCGACTCGCATCTCGTTCTGCAAGCGTGCGGTCATCTCGCCGGCTTGCCGGCGGAGGCCCGCTGGGTCGGTCCGCCAGTATTCGGCCACTTTGTTCAGCACGGTCGCAAAGCCCGGCCGCCCCCATCGGTCTGTCGGCGGGAAATAGGTCCCGGCGAAAATGGGTTGTTGCTCCGGAGTCAAAAAAACAGTCATCGGCCAGCCGCCTTGTCCTTGATTCAAGGCCAGCGTAGCTTGCATGTAAATCTCGTCCAAGTCCGGGCGCTCCTCCCGGTCGACTTTAATACAGACGAAGTGCTCGTTCATGAGCGCCGCGATCCGTTCGTCTTCGAAGGATTCACGCTCCATCACATGGCACCAATGGCACGCCGAGTAGCCGATGGAGAGCAGGATCGGTTTATTGAGCTCGCGCGCCCGTTGAAGCGCGTCCGGGCCCCATGGGCACCAATCCACCGGGTTGTACGCGTGCTGGAGGAGATAGGGACTGGTTTCCGTGATCAGTCGATTGGGCTTCTTTGATGATGGACTTGTCATGAGCCCACCGTACCATCGGCTTGGAAGAGCGGTCAATCCGGAAATCCAACGTCACGATGAAAAAGATCGGCCCGCAAACTCGCTAAGCGAGTGCGGGCCGAGAACGAGCCGTTGGATCGAGCGCAACCGATTACTGCTTGGCTTCACCCTTTTTCTTGTGGCCCTTTTTTTT
>DATEPO010000324.1:0-4569 GCA_035273145.1 Nitrospiraceae bacterium | reverse complement strand
TGGCCTATGTCGGGCTTATGAAAAATCAGATCAAGCTTATTACGTCTCAAGGAGAACGGGTCTTTCCATTGGAGCGGCAAGAGATAAAAACAGGCGGCATCGAGGAAGGGACATTAGTGACGGTCGAACTGAATGAAGCCGGCACGGTCATCGATCTTCATCGGACCGAGCATAAGGGAGACAAGCATTAAGAGATGGTGCTTGTCAAAGGGCCATTGGCGAAACTCAAACTGTCCCTGGGAAGATACGACTGAGGCTTCCCCTCAAGCTGAATTCACGGCATACGGCGCTGTCCAGGTACCCGCGTCAACCTCATGCGTGTGGAGGTACTTCATTCCCCGTTCGTTTAAGCCTCGAGCATCTCGATGAACCGTGTCAGGAGGGACATTCGTGTGCCTTCAAGGGAAAGTGATCGTCGTTGCCGGAGGTACGGGCGCGCTTGGACGTGTTGTGACTCCTCTCTTGTCGCAAGCCGGTGGAAGAGTCATCGTGATAGATCGCGCGTCGTCTTCACCCGAGCCGCCGAACCAGCGCCGGTTTACGGCGGACGTGACCGATGAGAGCGGCGTGAATCGAGTCATCCATGAAGTGATCAAGAGCGAAGGGCATCTCGACGTGCTGATTAACCTGGTTGGAGGCTTTGCCTCAGGGCACGCGACCGAAACAGACCTTGTCGTGTGGCAGAACATGCTCACGCTGAACGTCACTGCCGCGTTTGTGCTGTCCCGGGCCGTGATCCCTCACATGGGAGCCCGGAAGGCAGGCCGCATCATTCATATCGGTGCGCATGCGGCGATCGAACCATTTCCCGGGGCCGCCGCTTACATTGTCTCAAAAGCCGCGCTCGTATCGATGATTCGAGTCCTCGCACTTGAGCTCCGGAATAGCGGGGTGACAGTGAACGCCATCTTGCCGACCACGATCGACACACCGGCGAATCGAACGAGCATGCCGAACGCCGATCCGTCCAAATGGGCCAAGCCGGCGTCCATCGCGCAGACGCTTATCTTTCTGGCGTCGGATAGAGCCAGTCAAGTCAACGGCGCGCTCATTCCGATCGGGTAAGGTATTAATTCTCGAGCATGAGCGCTGAAAAAGGAAAGAATGATCCCGCTCATGAGCAGGCTCTGTTCGTCAGCGGCGTGCAACGTGCAAGGTTTAGACTTTCCAGGTTGAAGATCGACATAGGATGAACTATGAAGCGCAACCCCGGTAATCTGGAAAGATGTCCTGTGTACCCAGTAGGATGCATCTGATCTCCACCTTTGCAATTCTTCGAAGGCCAAAAATAATGAGCCATGCAAAAGCAAAACTTATTGATCCGATTGGGCACAGCGAAAGCCGATGGTGGCGGAGCGTTGGTCGGGCACGGCGCCGTTTCGGCTGGGCGTGCGTAAGAGGTTGGGGTGGCTTTTCCATGAGCCGCCGCGGAGGCTCTTGTAGCGGCCGGTGTTTGGACCTTTTGGGTTTCGCTCCGGCATGATGGAATAATAATCGAATCCAAACCAATCCTGTACCCATTCTGCCACATTGCCTGCCATGTGGCGCACGCCAAACGGGCTCTGTCCTTCTTCGCCGCTGTTCACCGCAGCGACAAGCGGGATCTCATGCACATGATATTGGCCGAACACGGCTAACCCAGGCGCCGGCGCCGTTCGGCCCCAGGGAAACAAATTGCCGTCGTTTCCGCGTGCGGCTTTTTCCCACTCGGCTTCCGTTGGTAATCGCTTCTCTTGCGCGCTGCAGAACTCGCTCGCCTCGGACCACGTCACATAGAGGACCGGCCAGCTTGCAATCACCTGATCGGGCATAAAATGCACGGTGATGATGTGCCAGATCAACCGGCTCAGTTGTTCAGGCAGCTGCCGGTGCCGCTGTTGGAGAAAGGCGAGGTATTCGGCAATGCTTACTTCATCGCGATCGATCGCAAACGCATCCAGCCAGACTTGCCGCTGCGGCAATTCGGTATTGTCGAATTGCGTCCCTAACCCGTAAGGATCGTCATCGATGCGATTGGTGCCCATCAAGAACCAGCCGGCGGGAATGGATATAAGCGGCGAGGGCCGGCTAAGTGTCGCAATCGCCGAGACATGAGGAGCCAATTTGGCTGCCCGTTTAGAATCGGATGCTGCCATATACGGGGGACTCAGTACGGCAATACTTATCACGATCAGGCAGATGAGGCCGAAACGAAATTGAGGATTGGATCGTAAGGTAATTGAAGGCGTCACCATGAGACGTATACAGGAATAAACAACAAGGAAACAACCATCGATGCCTGGGGATGCATGGCCTGTATCGAAACGATAAAGCCGCCGGCGAGGCGGTATTCGAGGAGAGTCGAATAACGGGTGAATCAGGAGCGCAGGAGGGACAGCAATTCCGGATCATCAATTAAGGTCTTTGCTTCGCTTTCTGCAGCGCGCTGACCGTTTTTGCTTGGACGTGTCGCACCAATCGCTGGGCCTTCGCAATCTGAACCGGGGTCATATCCTGTCGAATAGCGGCTTGCAGTTCCTTGCCTTCCTCGTTCCCCTTCGCGGCCGATAGAGAGGCCCACACATAGGCTTCGATCACATCGCGCGGAATTCCGAGTCCCATCCAGTGAGCCATCGCGAGATTCAGCTCACCGCGAGGGTCGCCCTGTTCGGCCGCGGCACGAAACCAACGCACCGCTTCGATCCCGTCTTGGGGGACTCCCTCGCCGCGTGCATACATGAGTCCGAGGCTCACCTGTCCGCCGGAATGTCCTTGCGCGGCAGCCGATCGCGACCAGCGCAGCGCTTCAGTGAAATTCGCGTCTACTTCTTCGCCCGTGAGGTAGAGATGGCCCAAGACATATTGCGATTCTGCTAAACCTAATTCCGCCGACTGGCGAAACAGGCGGAGTGCCGCTTCAGCATCTTTCTCGACCCCGCGGCCTTGAAACAATTTGAGCCCGAGATTGTGTGAGGCGGCCGGATGGCGTTGGGCCGCAGCCGCCTGATACCAGGAGACCGCGGTCGCGTCATCGGCCGGCACGCCTTGCCCCATCGAGTACATGATGCCGAGGCTGTATTGCGCGTGTGGCCGTCCTTGCGCCGCCGCCAGGCGGAACCAGCGGAGCGCCTGCTCGTAATTTCGTTCTACGCCTTGTCCATTGTAATACAACACACCGAGCAGGACCTGCGCATCGGCGTCGCCTTGCTCGCCGGCCGCGCGAAGCCAGCGCGCCGCTTCAACATAATCTTGCGGAACGCCGAGGCCTCCAACATAGAGAAAGCCGAGATAGTATTGCCCTAATGCCAGACCTCTGGATGCCGAGCGTCGATAGAGCCGTGCCGCCTCCGCATAGTCCTGGCGAACGGAGGCGCCATCCTGATAGGCCTTGCCTTGTAGCGCCTCAGCCATGGCTTGGGCTTGATCGGCTGCCGATTGCTCAGAGGAAGGATGGCTCGGTTCTGCAAATGCCGGCAGGACGACACAGAACCCAGACGCTATGATACCAGCCCATGCATACGAGGTGAACATCGCGCTGAATGGTAGATCTGTAGTGAGTCGGTGTCGTTGCATGAGTAAAGCCTCCAACGTTCATTCGAGACCGTCACAGTGATGCCATGATCGGAGAAACGCAGGTCGAGCGCAATCCGGCTTTCGTCATAGGACTGAAGTCCCGTCTCATTGCGCTATGTTTCAGTCCGTCAGAAGGCCGCCGGGGGAAGGAGCGTGGCGACAAACGTCCTAGATCCGAAGAAGAATAGTGTTTGCTGCAACCTTCCCTTATCGTGTGGAAGAGTTATAGGAGGCTGTCATGTACCGACACGACATACCGCAGGCATTTTCGGATCGAGGATTATGGTGGGCCTTTCTCTCCGCAGTCGTCGCGGGAGGCGTTGTCGCATTCTTCATCGCTCCATAATCGATATCCCATCCTGTCTTCACTTCGATGCTAAATATCTTCCCGCATCTTCACAGTTTTCAAAAAGGCGCCGAGATCAGGATTCGCATACGGACCGAAGGCATCTGCAACGGTGCCTCGTGTGCCGTCGGTTCCCTCGATGGCATAGAGCACAGACAGGTCATCCGGATCGCTCATGCCCTCGAATCGGTGATGCTCAACAATGGTCAATTGATCCGGCGCGAAGGCCTTATCGCCATCGACAGTCCGAAAGCTATTATTCAGGAACTCGAAATTTGCCGTAAACCCTCGCTGCTTGAGATCCTGCATCGCATCCGTCATTGTCTTGTACGCCTTCATCGATCGCCCCTCCGTCCATCCGAATCGACTGCAAGTTCCTGTATACCGTCCACCCTAACAGCGCACGCACTCGTCCTATATAGGCCAGGGAGCAAGATGATGTCCCGCCCCATCCGACATAACTTAAGTAAGGTGTTAGGAGAATTTTAATTCTGATTTGCCGAAGCATGCTGCGCTCGCGACAGCTTTGTTAAGCAGGCAGAGATCCTCTTCAGCCGTACAACCCTCCGAAAATATTTTCTCGATGCAGTGTGCTCGGCAGGAGAGGACGGCTTGTTAAGAATCTTGTTAAGAATCTTGATGAGAATCTAAAAAAGAAATACGAATAGCAC
>DATEPO010000323.1:0-2695 GCA_035273145.1 Nitrospiraceae bacterium | reverse complement strand
CATTGCCGGGTCTCGACGCCTTCTCGTTCGAGGAACGCGCTGACCTCTTCAGCCACAATGCTTTCATCGAACTGCACGACCCCGAAGCACGAAACCCAACCGTCGCCGAATTGAGGCGCAAGTCGAACGCCGTCCACCCTGCCGACCTCCTGTACGAAGGCGTCTGTTAGCCTGCGCCAGGTATTGCGCGTGGCCGGCCACTCAGCAAATTGAGCGAGGCCGATCGCCGCGGAATATTCGGTCATCTTGGCATTGGTGCCCGGAAGCTCCGCAACCCGAGAAGCCTGGAAGCCGAAATTGCCGAACCTGGCAATCCGTTTCGCCAGGGATTCGTCCTTTACGATGATCGCAGCGCCCTCTCCCACTCCAAACACCTTGGTCGCGTGCAGACTGATCACGACAGGCGCCTCAGACTCCCATCCGCCGCCTTGCGCTCGAAAAGCATCGAACCCTCCGGCCGCATCGACGACCACGGGTATCCCCGACTTTCTGGTGAACTCGTCCCACTCTTGGAGGTCCAGCGGGGCGCCGAAGGAGGCGACCACCAGAACAGCGCTGATCGGCCGCTCGACGGACAGCCGCAAAACGTCTTCCGGGCTGATCGTCCAACTGTCCTCGGCAACGTCGATGAAGTGCGGTTCCAGGCCGGCCCAGACAGCGGCCGCCGCGCTTGCGACAAATGTCCAGGAGGGCATTACGCAAAGACCGCCGGCGGCGAGCGCGACGGCACGAAGTGCCTGGGAGATCGCGAGCGTGCCGTTTGCGGACGTGACCAGGCATTGGTTGCGCACCCCGAAGTGGTCGGCCAGTTCTTGTTCGAAGTCCCGGAGGACCGGCCCGCCGTTTGTGTACCAACGTGCTGCGTCGATACGGTTCAGGTAAGGAAGGATCTTGTCCGCTGACGGGAGACGCGGCCTCAACACAGGATACTTGGGAGCCACGCTCATCACCTCGTTAGACGAACCTCAAGGGGGTATTGAGCCATGCTTCAGAAATCCTGCTTCACACGACTACGGGTCAGATCTCTCTGCCGACAGGGTGAGTGTTTTCTGATATTTTGCTTTCGGCTCGGACCTTTGGATACTTATTCTGGGACCGTTTATACGAGTCAAGTCCAAACCGGTCGGTGTTCCGCGCTCCCAGTGCTGTCCTCCGGGTGCGTTGTCGTCTGCTATGATGAGACGAACGACCAGGAGATCGGACTCTGAGCGCTCGATGGCCTCCCGGCCAGGATGCCCCAAAGCACCTGCGTTTGCTTTCTATGAGATGTCCCGTGCGAGCTCATCCGGGCGCTCCGCAAGAATTCTGCCCAGCATTGAATCGAAAGGCCCATCGTACTCGGGCAGGAACTCGAGCTCTAACCCCGACGCAGCAAACTTCTCCTCGTCGTACAATCCCACTCCGCCCGGAGCGTTGAGGTATCGCCTGGCCCCGGTACGCCGAGCGATTTCGATGATACGGTCTTGTCCACGGAGTGGTTGGGGAATGTTGAAGCTCGACGAACGGCAGACGTTCCACGGCGGCCGGCCCAGCCGCAAAGCGACCAACTGTAGCATTTCCTCGAGATAGTCTACGACGTCGGTCCCCGTCGCCACTACGCGCTTCAGCACCTCGTCCTTCCATTGCGGATCAGGGCTCGTGAGCGGAAAGGGACGCAGCCGTTCGGACAATTCCCGAGAAGCATCTTCAGGAAACACTAGGTCCTTGATCAGAACGTCCCGCTCCTGTTTGACGAGCGGAAGGGTGAGCCATTGGTCGGCGCCGCTCCGATCCTTCAGCTTGTTGCGATGCACCCAACCGCGCCGCGGAAACTGGACGCAGTCGTAGATCACGAACAGTTCCGATCGGGTGAGGAGCCTAAAGTACCCACCGTAGGGGAAAAAATACGGCTGCATGATAGCGACCGTGCCCGCGTTGCTGGCCATCCGCCACCTCTCCCAACTTCAATAAAAGACGTCCGGTTCGCCGAGGAGCCTCGTCGCCCGTGACCGGCCAGCACCCCACCAGCCGACGCTCATTGACGCGCCGGTGCTTGTGTCCCTAGACGACCGCCTATGGGCCGTCAGGCCAATAAGCAAGCGTTGATCAGGATTTCCCCAGAGTGGCGAAAGATATTGTTATTTTCGGATCGGGGCAGATCGCCGAGGTGGTCCACTATTACCTGACCTCGGAAGGCCATCGCAATGTAGTCGCCTTCACTGTGGACGAGACCCACCTCAAGGCGACTGAAGTATTCGGTCTACCAGTGGTGCCGTTTGAAACGGTGGAGGAGCGTTACCCGCCCGAGACCCACGAGATGTTCGTTGCGGTCAGCTTCCGCCGCGTGAATAGGGATCGCGAGGAAAAGGTGCTGGCTGCGGAAGCAAAAGGTTATGCTCTGGCGAGCCATGTCAGCCCGCACGCTACCGTCTGGACTGGCTTCGTTGCGCAGCCGAACACGATTATCATGGAGAACAACGTCATTCAGCCTTTTGTTACTGTCGGCCGCAACGTGATCATGTGGTCAGGCAACCATGTCGGCCATCACACCACAATCGAAGACAACTGCTTCATTGCATCGCACGCCGTGATCTCGGGGAGCGTGCGGATCGGCGAGGGAAGCTTCGTAGGCGTCAACGCAACCATCCGCGACAACGTAGTTATCGGCAAACGCAACGTTCTCGGGGCCGGAACTCTGATCCTCGAGAGCACGCCC
>DATEPO010000322.1:0-8915 GCA_035273145.1 Nitrospiraceae bacterium | reverse complement strand
ACGAATCAGC
The DNA here is from genome assembly GCA_035273145.1 of Nitrospiraceae bacterium. Lineage (GTDB taxonomy): Bacteria > Nitrospirota > Nitrospiria > Nitrospirales > Nitrospiraceae > JAICXS01. Next base: position 8,905 of record DATEPO010000322.1, on the reverse strand, counting down.
TCTACACGGTGCCTGAGAGACGTTCTCTCAGACGGGTGAATGAGAGGCGTTCTCGCAGAGAGTTCGAGATCAGGGAGGCTTGGCGAACCGATTGTAGATCCGCAACACGTCCACCATAAATCGCAGCCCGTAGGTCGGACCTGAATCGGTTTTACCGAGCACATCATTCCAGGTTTCAAACACGCCGTACGGAAAGCGCAAGGCGATGGAACCGAACCGCCGCTCGATGCTGTTCCCGCTCGGCGTGGCAAAGAGGCCGGAATCGATCGTCGCCGCGAATTCCAACTCCCAACCTGGAGGATCGACATCGTTGTCTTTGTAGTCGGAGAGAGTGGCCGATCCTTGGGCCAAATAGGACTGGTTGGCAATAGTGGAATCGGGAAAGGCGGCTCCGCCATACAGTCGGCTGTAGCGTCCCATCGCGGAAAACCGAATGAATCGAGAAAACACGTTCAGCACCGTCGGTGACGATCCCACCCACGTTTCCGCTATCTCAGCCAGCGACAGCCTCCGGATACCGATCTGTCCATTGACTTCATGGTAGAGCGATCCCGATGAAAAGCCCACCCCGGCAAAGCCGATCTCACGCTCTCCAAATAGCTTGACCCACCGCGTTACCGATCCACTGATCATGAAGTCCGTGCCGTTTCGCTGTGCCGCGACCGGAACAGGATTGATCGCCAATAGCCGATGCACGAAATCGTTCTGTAAATACAGCGTCGGGTCTGGTTGCGTTGGCCCTGCGCCGACCGTCAGGTTCGTGTTCCACCCTGGGAGCGCCTTTAATCGCTCGGTCCACGTCACCGTGGCAAAGTTAAATCCGGCCGATTGATGGACATTGTTGAAGCGGGCTCCGCTTCCGTTAAATTCGGTAAATCGATTGAAGGTCATTCCTGCGGCGAGCGTTCGGTCGCGGTCCGGATAGGAGATGGCGCCCCAGTGCACGCTGGGCGCCGGCGTTTCTGCGGCGACAGTCGAGGCGATCCCAAGCAGCGCCAGCACCATACAAACACTCCACCGGCGGCATTCAATTTCACGAATTCGACGGAATAGGCTCACCGATTCCCATCTCTTTCATAGGCGACGATAGGCACCACAGTGCTACGTACCTTAACACGCGGAAATCTCAACCTCATAGGGTTCTCTCCTAATCGATCCAGTTTCTCTTTCTGACTAGAAAGGGCTGCGCTACAAGGGAAGCAGCGCCTCTCTCGCTGTTCTTGAAGTCATAGCCCCATCGCAATAGAATGCCCATGCGGAATCCCGATAGGTCTTTGTGAGTCGAAAGGAAACGCCATGCAAGATTTTGAGAAGCTGGGCGTCTTGTACCTGGGCCGGCCGTACGATCTCGCGAACAAAAAGCCAAAAGATGGCTGGCTGCTCTACGATTCGAAGGACCTCGTCACCCATGCCGTGTGCGTCGGGATGACAGGCAGCGGGAAGACCGGACTGTGCTTGGCGCTATTGGAAGAAGCCGCCATCGACGGCATCCCGGCCATTATCATCGATCCGAAAGGGGATCTCAGCAATTTGTTGCTGACCTTCCCGAACTTGCAAGCGAAGGATTTTTTACCGTGGATCATCGAAGACGATGCCCGCAAAAAAGGGCTTTCATCGGAGGACTACGCGGCGCAGCAAGCCGAGACGTGGAAGAAAGGACTGGCCTCCTGGGGACAGGATGGCGAGCGCATTCAGCGACTGAAGGATGCGGCCGACTTCGCCATCTATACGCCGGGCAGCAATGCCGGGATGCCGGTATCGATTTTGAAAGCCTTTTCCGCACCCCCTCCGGAAATCATCGAAGATTCCGAATTACTGCACGAGCAGATATTATCGACGGTGAGCAGCCTATTGGGGCTTGTAGATATCGATGCGGATCCGCTGCAGAGTCCTCCTCATATTTTAATTTCTACGATCTTGGAATCAATCTGGAAAAAGGGACAAGACCTTGACCTCATCCCATTGATTCAACAAATCCAGACTCCCCCGTTCTCACGACTTGGCGCCTTAGATCTCGAATCCTTCTACCCCTCCAGACAGAAATTTGAACTAGCGAAACGCCTGAACAATTTGCTTGCCGCCCCTAGTTTTCAGACATGGATGGAAGGCGACGATTTAGAGATCGACCGCATGCTGCATGCTCAGCAAGGCAAGCCGCGCCATGCAATTTTCTCGATTGCGCATCTCAGCGACGCTCAACGCATGTTCTTCGTCTCTCTGCTGCTCAATCAAATCGTCGCGTGGACCCGAAGGCAGTCCGGCACGACAAGCCTGCGAGCCCTTATTTACATGGACGAGATTTTCGGCTATTTCCCCCCGGTTAAAAACCCTCCATCGAAGTTGCCGCTGCTCACCTTATTAAAGCAAGCGCGCGCATTTGGAGTCGGCGTCGTCCTGGCAACCCAAAATCCCGTGGACCTCGATTATAAAGGCCTGGCTAATACTGGAACCTGGTTCGTCGGGCGATTGCAAACGGAACGGGACAAAGCTCGTGTGCTGGAAGGATTGGAAGGCGCATCCGCCGGCGCGGGGCAGAAGTTCGACCGTCAGCAAATGAAACAAACGCTCGCCGGCTTGGGTGCGCGCATCTTTCTCATGAACAACGTCCATGAAGATGAGCCGGTCGTCTTTGAGACGCGGTGGTGTCTCTCCTATTTACGTGGCCCGCTGACACGCGCACAAATTAGAACTCTCATGCATGAGGCAAGAGACAGAGACAGAGATGCGAACGGCAAGGGACAACAAACAGGCATTCGATCCGCCGGGTTGAATGCTGCCCCGGGCCCATCGCCTGTCGCCTCTCGCCCGATTCTCCCATCCGATATCCGACAATACTTTATCCCCTTGCGAAGCACATCGCCGCGCAATCACACCCTGATCTATCAACCCATGTTGCTGGGGGCCGCGGACGTCGGGTTTATCGATACGAAGACACGGATCGATGTCACGCAACACTCTGCATGGCTCATTCCGTTGACAGAGGCGCCCATGCCGGTCGATTGGGATGATGCCGTGCAGACCGACATTCCTCTCTCAGAATTGGAACAGGCTCCTGAATCTTCTGCCGCCTTTTCGGCACCGCCGTCTGCGGCCTGCAACGCGAAAAGCTATGAGGCATGGAGCAAGGATTTCAGCAGTTGGCTCTATCGGACGCAGAAATTGGACATGCTGAAGAGTCCGAGCCTGAAACAGGTCTCCAAACCGGGCGAGCCGGAGCGCGATTTCCGGGTACGGCTTCAACAAGCAGGACGGGAACAGCGGGATCAAGAAACCGAACGGCTACGGAAATCGTATGCGCCAAAGATCGCCGCGCTGGAGGAGCGCATTCGCCGCGCAGAACAAGCCAAAGCACGGGAAACCCAGCAAGCCAAGGCCGCGTATGTCCAAACGGCCATCTCCGTGGGCGCCACGCTGCTCGGCGCCTTTCTCGGCAGGAAGACCATCAGCACTTCCACCATAGGTCGCGCCGCAACTGCGGCACGCGGTGTCGGCCGGTCGATCAAGGAAGCGCAGGATGCAGCGAGAGCCGGAGACACAATCGAAGTTTTACAGACACAACTTCAAGACTTGGAAGCACAATTCAAGACGGACACAAATGCGGTCGCCATGAAGATCGATCCTCTCACGGAAACATTAGAGACCATCTCCATCAAGCCGAATAAATTGAATATCTCGGTGAAACTCCTCGCGCTGGTCTGGGCGCCACACTGGCAGGATGAACACGGGAACCTGACTCCTGCTTAGCAAGAGTTCATCACCTGCCAGCCGACACTCAATATCGGTATCGATCACTCAATGTTTGGGCGCCCGATCCTTTTGCATGAGCTTGTCGGTCCACGCCAAGAGAATGGCCGATGCTAGGAACGTCATATGGATGAAAATCTGCCACTTAATGTGTTCGGGAGACACGTTCGCGACATTGACGAAGGCTTTCAGCAGATGGATGCTGGAGATTCCGATCAGCGAGGCCGCCAGCTTCACTTTGATCGTGCCCGGATCGACATGGCTCAACCAGTCCGGCTTATCGCGATGACCCTCCAAGTCCAGCTTACTGACGAAAGTGGCATAGCCGCCGATGACGACCATGGTGAGGAGATTCGCCACCATCGTGATGTCGATGAGGGACAAGATGCCGAGCATGAAGATCGTCTCGCTGCTATGCTGCAGGTCATGCACCATCTCCCATAGCTCGGTCAAGAATTTATAGGCATAGAGACACTCGGCAATGATCAACCCTCCATACAGCGGAGCCTGAATCCACCGGCTCGCGAAGACAAGAATTTCAAACAAATGCTCGACTCGGCTTATGCCGTTCCCGTTGGAGACGGCGGTTCCGACAGTGGTCGAAGACGGGTCGGTCACACTCGACATGGATCCTCCTTGATGGTCCGAACGCGAAACCATTACTGTATCGAATGAGCGTGTGATGTCAATCGATTTGATTACGTCCCGCGAATCAGCTCGTCCGGCAGCTCGTTGGGATTGTCTCCGCCATGGGCTGGAAAATGGATTGCCAGCAAGTCGCCGCACTGTGCAATTGCGTCACAGAGGGCCTTTGTCGGGTGATCGGCTCGGATGCCCTGAACGAGATTCCGCACAAGTAGATCCCAGGTGCCGGGCGGCACGCGGGCATCGATCGCCCGATCTGCCAAGATCTGAGCGCGGCGTTCCAATACCGACAGGAAGATGAGTATGCCCGTTCCTTCCTTCGTCTTATGGAGTCCCTGCTCATAAAAGGCTCGCTCCGCTCGCAAGCGAACCTTCATCGCCATCCGCTCATCGGAAATGAGCAAATGAATGATGCGGGGGAAACGACCGACGAAGCTGCCCAGCGCATAGGCAGTCAGCGCACCGACGATCATCCAGCCGGGATGATGGCCCGTCCACCGCCATAGGCCCCACCCATAGTCCAAACTCATCAGGACCGCGAGCGTCACAAGAGCCACAACCAACCCCGCCAAATACGATGCATCCCGGTACCGTGCGGACACCGGCACGACCATCGGGACAATCTCTCCGCGCGTTCGCCGCTCAGCCCGCTGAACCGCTTCACGAATGGTGTCCAAATCAGTTTGGGAAAACATAGCCCTCATTCAACTCACGGTCGTTGAAACCGTTACGTCCCTATTCCTATTTCATTGGAGTGCGCGAGCACTGGAGTCAGCCTCACTCCTTACCACCTTCCGGAAGCCCCCCCGCCCCCGAAATCACCTCCGCCGCCCGAGAACGTATCCGACGAACTCCATCCACTGCCACTGCCGCTGCCGAGCCCTCCGCCCCAGCCCGGATAGTCCCAGCCGCCGCGCCGAAGCCTGGAAGATCCCGCCCCACTGGATATCGCCGCAATGATGACCGCCGCAGCCATGCTTAGCACAGCCGCTACCAGTGCCAGTTTCCAACCTGTCGGAAGCGCAATCACAAACGACAGCAACCCACTGAGGATGCTGCCCACGCCCTTGACTGTGCCGCCGAAGATGGAACCGCCCACGAAGGCTCCGATGACAATTGCGATGAAAAAGATCTCCCAAGGAGTAGATTGTCGAGATGGTTCCTGAGTCGCCGTGTAAGATCCCTCGATCGTTGCCATAATGGCCTCCACTCCGGCACTGATGCCGGAGGCAAAATCACCCGACTTAAAATGAGGAACGATCTCTCGCCGGATAATCTGCGAACTCTTCGCATCGGTCAATGTGCCTTCCAGGCCATAGCCGACTTCGATGCGAATGCGTCGCTCTCCCGGGACAACCAAGAGCAGAACCCCGTTGTCGTTGCCCTTGCGTCCTAGTTTCCACGTCGTCGCCACTCGATGCGAAAATTCCTCCAGCGACTCGCCCTCCAACGAAGGAAGCGTCAACACCGCAATCTGATTCCCCGTTTTCCGTTCATGTTCAGCCAACTCGGCAGAGAGCGACGCGGCCACATCGGTGGGCAGCAGATTGGCCAGATCGACGACCCGGCCAGTCAGCGGCGGGACATCGAGGGCGAGGACAGGAGAAGGCACCGCTAGGAATAAGATCGAAACACAATATGAAAATAGGCGCCAATAAAACATGGGATGAAGAAGCCTGCTCAAAATGGTCTGTAGCGAGGCCGCACGGAGCGAGTCAGAGGAGGCGTACTCGATGGGTACGTTGACGACGGCTCGCGACTGAGAACGAAGCTACAGACCATTTTCAGCAGCCTCTTAGAATTTGACGGCGGGTGGTGTACTGACCGCCTTCTCATCGGCCACCGTAAAATTTGGCTTCACATCCGCGTGCAGCAGAAATTTAGCCGTCAGATTGGTAGGAAAGAAGCGGACCAGCTTATTGTAAGCGGCAATCTTATCGATGTACCGCTTGCGTGCGACGACGATGCGGTTTTCAGTGCCTTCCAGTTGGCTCTGCAAATCGCGAAAATTCTCATTCGCTTTCAAATCCGGATAGGCCTCGGCCACTGCGAGCAAACGAGAGAGGGCCGACGACAACTGCGCCTGCGATTCTTGGAATTTTTTGAAGGCCTCCGGATTGTTAATGAGCTCGGGCGTGGCTTTGATGCCGGCGACTTGACTGCGGGCCTGAGTGACCGATTCCAGCGTCTCGCGTTCGTGCGCCGCATAGCCTTTCACCGTTTCGACCAGGTTCGGGATCAAATCGGCACGGCGCTGATACTGATTGAGCACCTCACTCCAGGCCGCGTTTGTCTCCTCATCCAGTGCCTGAATCTCGTTGTACCCGCACCCCGAAATTCCGAAGACCAGCATCAACCAGACTGGCAACAGCCATCGCGTACGAAGCTCCATGAGCATCCTCCTACAGTCGTGCATTCATCATTATATAACCACACCATTAGAGAACCACAGCTTTCATAGGCCTCTTGTCAGAATGTCAACATGCCCCAAACTCAGCCATCCAAACTTTTCTCTCTTCCGTAGAAGACCACAGTATAATTGCACGCGCATTCGTGCCTACCAGGACAGTGACTGGAATAGTGTTAGGCGACCATTGAAGAAAGGCATGCCATGACTCCTTACACGGACCTATGCCTCACCCTTACATCGCAACAGGAGTCGCTCAAACAGGGAGTCCATCAATTTGCACGGGATGTGCTGCGGCCGGCCTCCATGGCGCTGGACCGCGTGTCGGACCCGCAGCAGGTCATCGATTCCGGGTCGCTCCTTTGGACCACGCTGAAAGCGGCCTATGCACAGAGCTTCCATACCGCCTTGGTCCCGCGTGCACACGGTGGCCTGGTCCTGCAAGGGTTGGATTTGCATGTGGCGCTCGAAGAACTGGGATGGGGCAGCGCCGATTTCGCAGCCGCCATCGCCGTGGCTGGATTCCCCTTTTCCTCGGTGGCCGCCACGGGCAAGGCGGCATTGATTGACGAATTGGTTCGTCCGTTTGTCGAGGATCGCGAGGCTCGGTTCGTCGGTTGCTGGGCGTTGACCGAACCCGATCATGGATCGGATCGCTTTCAAGTCGGCACACCGGAATTTTACAATCCGAAGATCTCCGGGCAAGTGACCGCGCGCCGGGACGGAGACGCATACATCATTCATGGAGAAAAGGCGGCGTGGATCTCGAACGGCACCATTGCGACGCACGCCATCACATACCTCACACTCGATTCTACTAAAGGACTTGCCGGCGGTGGCGTCGCCTTTATCCCACTGGACCTGCCCGGCGTCACCAAAGCCCCTCCGCTCGACAAGCTTGGCCAGCGCGCGCTCAACCAAGGGGGCATCATGTTTAAGAATGTCCGCATTCCTGTCCGCTATATGCTGGTAGGTCCAGAAGGATATGAAGCGGTCCTGCAACGAACCTTGGCGTTGACGAATGGAGCGGTGGCGGCGGTCTTTACCGGCGTCGCGCGCGCGGCGTACGAGGAAGCCCTGGCGTATACTCACTCACGGGTCCAAGGAGGAAAACCGCTGTGCGAGCATCAGCTCGTGAAGAAACATTTGTTCGAGTTGTTTACAAAGGTTGAAACGTGCCGCGCGCTGTCGAGGGCCGCCATAATGTACAACGACGCAGTCGCCACTCCAGCCGTCGAATATGCAATTGCCGCCAAGACCTATTGCACGCAAGCTTGTTGGGAAGTGACCGATACGGCCCTTCAGCTCTTTGGCGGCAAGGGATTGAGCCGGGGCTCTGTGATCGAAAAGCTCTTTCGCGATGCGCGCGCGTCGCTCATCGAGGATGGCGCGAATGAGGTGTTGATGCTCGTCGGGGCGCAGCAGCTCGTCAAGAAATATGGGGAACGCGCGGCCGCACAGCATTCAGCACGATGAACGCGCCGGAGAAAAGGCAGCCGCCTGATGTCAGAGAGACCGAGCCGAACTGAAGGCCTTGCGAACGGCATCCACCGTTTTATTATCCAGTCCGGCCTTCCGCAACTGATCATCGCTCGCACCGGCAATCTGCTCCAGGTTGCCGAACGTCTTGAGCAATCGATTTTTACGAATGGTCCCGACGCCGATGATGGCGTCTAATTCCGAGGCGACCAGCGCTTTTCCGCGCAGCTTGCGATGATAGGTAATGGCGAAGCGATGGGCCTCATCCCGGATGCGCTGAAGCAAATGGGTGGCGGGTGAAGAAGGATTGAGAAGGACCGGGTTCTTTCGGCCGGGCAGAAAGACGCGCTCCTCTTTTTCTCCACGCGCTTTCGCAAGTCCAATCATGGCCAACTCCGTTCGACCGATCGCACGCAATCCCTCCATCGCAGCCATCAATTGGCCGAGTCCACCGTCGATCATGACGAGATCGGGGAGCGCAAGTTCTTGAGACGGGTGATAGCGGCGGGCTACGACTTCTTGCATGCTCGCAAAATCGTTCGCGCCTTCGACGGTTTTAATGCGATATTTGCGATAGTCGGTTTTCTTGGCTTGCCCCTCTTCCCATACGACCATTGACGCCACGGATTG
>DATEPO010000321.1:0-5876 GCA_035273145.1 Nitrospiraceae bacterium | reverse complement strand
GCTTCGGTACGCCTCGACAATCACTTCGCGCTCTAAAACCTCACGCGCTAAACTGTAAGGCCGGTGACGAGGCCGCGGCGCGGATATCATCGTCTAGTCTCTCGGCAGATTTCTCGGATGGTGCTCTTACGCGGACGCGGCCTTAGCCTGAAGCCGTTCCAAGAGTCCCATGACCAAGAGCGGCCAGACAACGGTCGCATCGCTGAGGACCTCCGCAAATCGTCCGCCTTCCGCTGGAGGCACAAACTTTCCCCATGAGATGCCCTCGGTATAGGTGCATCCGCTGAGCCCGCCCCAATAGTCCGGCTCGGGGCACACGCGCACACCATACTGAAACCGTGGGGGTGCGACATTCAATCCCATGCGGACGTTCCCAATCTCCACATACGGGGCGGCCTGCTGCGCCCAGTTTCTCGGAACGCCTCCGCCGATCGTAAAAATGCCCAACCGTTTGGCAGCCAACAGGCGATCGGTATAGCTGTTCAAATCATGATAGGGATTGAAGGGAGGCAATGTTTGATGGAGTTGTTTCAAAACCGCAAGATCGTCGTGCGGCGTGGCCCCACTGCTTCTGACCTTGTCGAGCCGCTGGCCCATCGACCAGGTGGCGACATCCAGGCCCATTTCGGAATCCGTAAAGGCAGGGATGTAGACGGGAACGCTTTTAAGGTAGGCGCTTTTCAAAATTCCGGCGCCATGATGTTCCTCGACGAGCGTGCGGCCCAATTCACGGGTGAGTAATTCGGATGACAGAGACTGGCCGGCATCAAGACGTTTTAGCGTACGGGCCATGACATGCTCGACATAGTTGAGGTTCGATTCCATCTCTAAGGTATCATAGACGCGATTGTACCCTTTGCGGAATAGGTCCTCATCACTCATGGCCGGATCATATCGATAATGCGTCTTGCCGACGGATTCGCTCAGGCCATGCGCGATCAGCGCTCCTGTTGAAACAATGGCGTGGACCATCCCGCGATCGATCATGGTGCTGATGATTTTTCCCATTTTGGCAATCGTCATGGCGCCCGACAATGTGAGCACTACAAAACAGTCAGGGTCTTCAATCATCGCCGCCAGAACCTCAAACGCCTCACCTAATCGACGGCCACCGAAGGCGGTCTTTTTCATCGCTACGAGAAGATCTGAAAAAGACTTCACCATGTCCGGGTCGAACGGCTCCAACGCTTCCAGCCCATCTTGCGCGCCGTCATGAAATTCACGTTCCTGCATTCGACCGTCCCCTCAGCACGTCATTGTCGGCACTTCGTTCCGGGCTGCCTTTCCTCCCTTATTGCATAACGAGCCTTCAGCCGTCAATTCAGAGAGATCACATGGATCGCACTCTCCCTTGGCTTAGACGTAGAGAGGGGCTTGTGTGGACCGGTGAATCGAACGAAACAGCACCATAACGACGGAGCGACTGGCTGAAGTTGAATGGGCGAAAGGAGGGATCCCGAGCGAGAAGACTCTCATCGAAGGAAAAGGCGAACAGCCTAAGTAATCCGCATCTAGCCCACTGCCGCCATCGTTTCGGCATCAATTGCGAATAAGAAAATGGTCGTGCGCGGCATCTCGCTCCCTACACCATTGGACAGGGCTTGAAACGTGACCTGCAGCGCGAGACTTGGAGTGACCTGCAGCCGCATCATCTTCGTCTTCAGCGGTGGGGCGGCAATCATGTCCTTCAGATGCTCTTGAATGGGTTCCGGCAACACATCGGTAGTCCACGTACCGACAAGGGAAGAGATCCGGAGCGGCGTCTGCGGCGCAAACCAAGTATTCGCGAGCCTATTGGAAAACACGATTTGTCCGGACGGCTCCATCCCGATTACCGCTGCGGGAATCTCGTTGAGCAACTGCTGCGCCATCCCAAGAGCGGTTGACGAAATGGTCAAGTCGGCTTTCGTTCCCTCCAAGCCGGTCTTGAGCTTTTGATTGAGAATCGCCAACTGCTTGTTTCGCTGCGCGAGTTCTTCCAGCAACACGCGGTTTTCCCGGTTTCTGGCATGGTGCTCGAGACCGGATCGAACGGTCAATTTGATGTCTTCCTCCTGAAACGGCTTATATAGAATCTTATAAATCTGTCCACGATTGACCGCTTCCACGAGCACGTGAGCTTCCGCATAGCCGGTAAGAATCATTCGAAAGGCATCGGGGCACAGAGGTGCGGCCTGCTCCAAAAATTCGATGCCGTTCATCTCCGGCATCCGATAATCGGTCAAAACGAGCGAGACGGACTGTTTGCGAAGAATCTCCAAGCCCTCCGGCCCACTCGCCGCGATCAAGACATTGACCGGTTCCGCTTTTAAAATTCTCCTGATTGCGCGGGCGATGCCCGGCTCGTCATCGACACAGAGGATGTACGGCTGATCCTTTTGTTCCAATGCCATCATGTCACACTCTGTTCGGCCATGGCTTTAGCCTCTTCAAGAATCCGCCCAATATCCTTCTCCAACTTGTCCACAATGCCTGGCGGCACGCCCTGTATCGCCGAAATAGCCGATTGCACCGGTTCTTGAAAACTTCCTTGCCGGTCCTGACCCGGCGTCCCGGGATCACCTACACTGCCCTTGAGCACGACTGCGAGTCGGTCCGCTGCTTGAAGAAGCGCAACCATCATGCCTTCTCCTGTATCGACGGCATATGCCGCGTCATGATGATGTCGCGCCAATTCGATGTACAGGTGCGGCAAGTGCCAGTAGTTGAGGACTTCGGCCCCCAGCTCCTGATGATCAAATCCTAAGATGGCGTGTTCTGCCTGATAGCAGGCCGCGTCAGGATGATCGAGCTCATACTGATGGATGGCCTCAAGATGCTTGCCGTAATAGACCGCAATCCCTAATTCTCCAATATCGTGGAGCAATCCACCCAAAAATGAATCAGCCACCGGCACATGAGGAGAGGCAAATCGTTGGGCCAGCCATCGCGCCAGAATTGCGGCGAGGACTGAATGGCTGCGAAGGGCCAGTGACCCGTACCGCTGATGGGCGATTGTCTGTGGCATCTTTAAAGCGCCCAACAAGGTAAACGCGGCGCAGATTGAAACAATGCTGATCTGGCCCAGCACCATGATGGCATGATCAAGTGTCTTCACTTGGGTACGTAACCCGTAAAACGGCGAGTTGGCAATCCTGAGGACTTTTGCAGCCAACGCAGGGTCTTTGGAGATCAGCCGGGCTAGGTCTGAAGCCGACAAATCGTCGCGTTCGCCGAGTCGCGAGATCTCCAGACCGACTTGACTGAGCGGGGGCAAATCCCCAGCTTGAATCAGTTTCTTATAGCTTTCTATGGCCGCCGGCATTCTGATTCTCTGTGGTTTGTGGACCGCCTTGCACGATCGGGAGCCAAATCCGAAACGTGGTTCCGACTCCTACCGTGGATTCGACTTCGATACGCCCCTGATGTTTCTTCACAATTTCGGAACTGATGCTGAGTCCGAGACCCGTTCCTTTTCCGACTTCCTTTGTGGTGAAAAATGTTTCGAAGATCCGGGAGAGATTTTCGGGCGGAATCCCGCACCCTGTATCGCGGATCTCGATCATGACCTGCTCATCTCGCCGTGCCGTTACGATCCGAATTTCCCCATTCTGTTTAATGGCATGACTCGCATTGACGAGCAGATTCATGAATACCTGATTTAATTCCTGTGGGTAACACAGGATCTCCGGTATGTCTCCGTACTGTTCAATCACCTTCGCTTTATACTTCAATTCATAGGAGACGATTTTCAGCGTGGATTGCAGGCATCGATTGATATCCGCATGTTTCTGCGCTCCCTCCCCGGTATGGGAAAATTCTTTAAGATTCAGGACAATGGCCCTGATTCGCTCAGCGCCATCTTGGGACTCTTGTAACAGGGACGGGAGTTCGTCAAGAATTTCCTCAAATTCCTCCTGCGCCTTGGCGTCGTCAACGCCGGTGAGGGCTGCTTTCAGCTCTGTCGACAGGCTGCCCGCTTTGATCAGTGTGGCAACCTTGTCATACTGCTCCACGATGGTCAAAAGTCCCCGGCCGTAATTGGAGATGTGATTGAGGTTCAGGACGACAAAGCTCAATGGATTGTTAATCTCATGGGCAATGCCGGCGGCTAATTGCCCGATTGAGGCCATCTTGTCGTTCTGCACGAGTTTCAGACGTAGCTCGTTCTGCTCTTTTTCGGCCTTTTTATATCCCGTAATATCGGCGCCATGGAAGTAGACCGTCTGTCCTCCCGGCACGCCATACGCACTCCACCCGAACCATCGATTCTGGATCTGACTCTCTAATCGCCGAGCCTGCGTTCCAGACTCGAGACATTGCCGCATAATCTCCACAATATTGACCGGGAGAATTTTCAGAATGTCCGCGTCAGCGAGTTCAAACTCTTGTTGCATTTGGCGTGCAGCCAAATTGAGATAGCGCACCTGACCCTGTGCGTCCAGGACAAATACCGGACTAGGGTTTAGATGGGTAAAGGTGACGAGTTCCGGATAGAGATCTTCAGGAGGCAAGCCAATCGTATGCACGTTAATCATGCCCTGTGTTGCCGGCCTCTATGCCTTATCAAGGCTGAGCCGTGGACTGCTGTGAGTGCCGATCAGAATCGATCAGTGGTGGAACACGTGTTTTTCAACGCATTTCGCAACTGTTTTTACCAATGCCGCCGGCTCAAATGGTTTCGCGAGATACGCCGATGCACCGTTGGCCAGAAAATCTGTGGCGTCCTTGTACTGAGGATCACCGGTCAGCACGATGATCGGAACCGAGGGAAATTGCGATTTAAGATAGGCAACGACTTCCTTGCCGCCCACTTTTGGCATGTGTACGTCGCAAATAATGACATCCAGCCGAAGCGGGTTATCTCCGGATTGAACGGCTGCAATGCCTTTTTCCCCATCCTCCGCTTCGATCACATCGTAGCCCGCTTTGGTCAGCGTCCGATGCACGGCCTTGCGAAGATTCTGTTCGTCATCAACAACTAATACCCTCCCTGATGCCATGGTCTGCCTCCTTGTGTGTGCAACGGCCGCACTGCGGCCATAAAAGTGTCTGTTGCTGTCAGATAGGTCGGCTGTATACGAGAACCTTATCGGGAGGCGACATCAAAATCTTTAGACGCTGGACAATCGAATCGAATGACTAGGTCGTTCTTGTCTTCTCTTAAGAAACAACGGAAGCTATGCCGTTGTTGTTCCTTCAATCGTATCCAGATGATCCCGTGGTGATGCAGACTCAACCGGATGTACCATGCCATTCCCACAGAAGAGACGTATCGGATCCGACACAGATCGTAAGTGGACCACTTTCGCCTTCCCGATCAACGAAATAACAACCGCCCCTCCGTTTCCTCATTAAAGAAGCTTGCATGCCTACGCTCACCTTGACGTTTTGACGAACGGCTGGTCGCCGAGATGGCGTTTCGTGGATGGGCCCTGGCATTAAAGTGCCCGTCCCAACACCTAGAGTATGTATTCCTAGAAATGTCTGGAAGGCGAATAAAAAAGACTCAACGTAGGGCAGGCATCGACATAAAAAGCTATGCTCCGCCGATGACGGAGAAATGGACTGCGTTTCTTACGGCTACACCTCTTCACTTAATCAATTTACCGCACTTCTAGCGCTTTCTCATCATCCAGCCTTCGCACGGGTCGCCGGGAAAATTGACAGTCTCTTCAGATGACTCTCCGAGAGTGGTGGGCCATCAAGCCGATACGCGGTGGCAACAGAGTTGCGTATAACCAATACTGATTACGTACTTACGCCAGACGATGGCAATAACCATGCGTCCCCCGTACCGAGTGGCCCTCATCTTTGTTGGCGCAGTCTCCCACATACTTCTAGCCATGTCGGCATCATTCGCGTTCGATGCCTTGTGGGGCACGGTCCTGTCCGAG
>DATEPO010000320.1:0-7937 GCA_035273145.1 Nitrospiraceae bacterium | reverse complement strand
GCCCCAAAAGTGCGCGCCGTGCTCGACGCTGCCGGTACTCCACGTAGCTGACGGCACGAACGGTTTTTGGAGTGATCGCCTTCACGTCTGTATGGCCAAACGGCTCGTGGTGTGCTCCATGAAATTATCTCAGGACTGTTCGTCGCGACCGCGTCATCGTCGATTGCCGTCAAGACGACCAAGGGATATCCTGCGCGTAGGCGTGTATTCGCCGAAAAGCCTCCAACCCCTGACTGTCCGTAACAAGAGATCGAGCAGAACGATATCGATCCGACCCTGCCTCAACTGCAGCAGTCCCTGGCTCAATCGATCGGCCGAAATCACCTCGAGCGATTTCATGCCGCTCACCTAATTGCTCACGGATCACACGGACATCGGCTTCGTTCTGTTCGATGAGCAGGACTCGCATGGCCGTCATCCTCCTATCGAGGAAGGAATCCGTGGAACCGAACGCTCCGTCTACATAGCAGCCAATCGACGGGAGCAGTTCGAGCATTCCGTAGAGTGGACTGTCTGGGAGACGAGGGTGATGGCAGTCTAAAGAATGAGAGAGTTTCGCGCTGCGTGAAGAGGGCGGAGAGGGGAGAGAAGGGCATGGTGGAATGGAAGGCTATCAAGCCGGCGGAAGTGATGAGGGAATGCTGATCGAGAAAGGCGCATTCTGTGAGATATGCTAAGCAATTCAGCCTTACAAATCAGTACATATCTCCGGCAAAATGTTCTTGGAGGTAGTGTCCGCCAAATCTGGAATTCTTCGCTATACTTGACCGGGTAGAAACGTCGTCCAATCCGACATCCACTGTGTGAAAATGGCTATACCAAACGCCCATATCAAACCGTTCCCTCGGACTCCCTCCATTGACGAAGGACTCATGCCACATCGGGAAACCATTCTCCTTGTGGACGATCATCCGTCCATTCGAAAACTGTTGGGGTCGATACTCAAGAGCGAAGGATATGCAGTCTTAGAAGCGGAAGACGGCCGGCAGGCCTTGGACCTGTGCCGCCGCTACGAGAGCCCGATTCACCTTCTGCTCACGGACATCGTCATGCCCCAGATGAATGGCCCTAAGTTGGCAGAACAGGTCGTCATCCTTCGTCCAGGCATCCAGATTCTCTACATGTCCGGCTATGTCGACCCGCACGCTTTTATACGGCTCCAACCGCAAGGCGACGATCACTTTCTGAAGAAGCCGTGTGACATTCAAGAGATCTCGCGCAAAGTGCGCGCCCTCCTCGATCAGGACTAGCCGTCAGCCATCAGTTATCAGCCTTAGAATTTTCTATGCGAGCCGTCTCTTCCTTAGGGCATAGTGAAATTGAGGGTGAAAGTTGATAGATGTGTGCTCGGCATATCATTCCTCGTCTCCCACGAGCGCTAGACTGCACGATTCCGCTCCTTCGGCGAAGCGACCACTCTCGATTCAGGCTCCACTGCAACTCCATGCACGTACACGAGCTCGCCGCCCAGCTAACCTGACACGCTGAGCATGCCGATACCGTTACTATCAGACCAGTACTATGGAGCGGCTCGATCTGTTCTGGCCATCCGTCGGTAAATCATCGGGCTATCGCATCTACAGCCCGTCGGAACTTCGTCCCGATAGGCCTCCTGGCGCATCCGTAACATCTTCACACGCCGCGGTCGAGCCGATGCGAGGTTCAGAAACTCCGCAATTCTCCTGCAACGTGGACCTGAGTGCCTATGCGTTCTTGATATAGTAAGATGATGCGGCCGTCGTCGCCACGTACAAGCTGCTCACCGCGATGACTATCTCGATCGCCATTTAATATGAGGCATGCACCTGACCCTATGTCGGATGGCTTACGAGAAGGGCATCTCTGAACAGGAGCTGATCGAGCTCCTTAAGGTCGCGATGACGATGCAGGGCTGCTCACCTTTCCTACAGGCGAACAACCCCACGGAAGGCTATGAAGCGAACTGCTGGGGCGCTGCCGGCACGAGACGCGTCGGTCTGAATCAAGATCGCTTCCCCTCAAGGGCCACAAATAGCATCATCGCCGACGCTGACATGGCGGACCCAAACCAGAACGGCGCCGCAGGGCCGATGCGATCCCACAACATCCCGGCCACGACGCTCGCCGGCAGAATCGCCAATCCGACAATCATATGATACAGGCCAAAGCCGGTGGCCTTGCGCTGATCGGGGATCAGCGTCACGAGATAGGCTCGCTGCACGCCATCGGTCAAGCCCATATAGAATCCATAGAATACAAAGAGACCTGCCATGTGCCACGGCGTTGTCGCCAGAGCCACTCCGGCATAGACACATGCGAAGAGGCCAAACCCGACGATGACGATCCGTCGCCGCCCGAATCGATCCGCCACCATGCCGGCGGGTATCGACATCACGGCATAGACCGCATTGAACGCTAAGTACACGGCAGAAATCCATCCGCCGCTCATGCCGACCTGTTCGGCTTTTAAAATCAGAAAGGCATTACTGGAATTGCCGAGCGAGAACAGGCCGATCACCGCCATGAACTTCACAAAGCCGGGATCGAAACCATGGAGAGAAAGGGTGAAAGCGGCGTGCCTGATTGGTGGGCGCCCATCAGCCGAAATGAAAAAGACAATAAGCAAGACCGCGATGATTCCGGGCAGGATCGAACACCAGAAGACGGCGCGATAGTCGGACGGCCATAGGACAAGCAACAGGAGCGCGAGCGCCGGGCCAATTACTGCTCCAGCCGTATCCATTGCGCGGTGAAATCCAAACGCGGATCCAAGGCGCTCGGGCGATGTCGACAAGGCAATGATGGCATCGCGCGGTGCCGTCCGAATGCCCTTCCCGATTCGATCCGCCATGCGACCGGACAGGACCATTCCCCAGCCGCCCGCCAGAGCGAGGAGTGGGCGAGACGCCGTAGAAATACCATAGCCCAGTCCCATCAACAATTTATTCTTGCCGAACCGGTCGGCCAATGCGCCGGAGAACAATTTCAGGATACTCGCGGTCGCCTCCGCCAGTCCCTCGATCAACCCGACGGCAGATTTACTGACGCCGAGAGTGGAAGACAGAAAGAGGGGAACCAGCGGATAAACCATCTCCGAACTGACGTCCATGAAAAAGCTGACCCACCCGGCTACCCACACATTGCGCGGAAAGTGCCGGATCATCGAGGAAGGCCAATGTTCAAGGAGGGAAAGAGGTGCAATGTATAAGAGTGAGAGACAGCGGCTTGGGCCGAGAGCTTTATGGTCCGCATGCCGCCTTCAGAAGATTCTTTGCCAAGCCAAGGGTCAAAAGTCTTATTGCAATAAAATTTGATACGGGTGCTGTCGAAAGCCGTGCTAGCCCGCTCAAAATATTCGTTTCAGCAAGGCCGCAGGGAGCGAAGCAGAGTGAACGTACCCTCTGGGGTACGTCGCAGCGAGGATCGCGGCTGAGAACGCAACTGAGAGGATTTCAGCGGGCTAGCCGTAGCGGTCGTCATTCCACGGGAGCGCCGTATTCGAATAGCCACGTACTTCCCAATAGCCTTTGCGATCCTCATCGAGAAACGTAATCTCCTTGATCCACTTGGCGCCTTTCCAGGCGTACAGTTTCGGCACGATGACGCGCACCGGCCCACCGTGTTCGCAGGGAAGCGGCTGTCCATTCCACATCCGCACGAGTAGCACATCCGCATCGTCGCAGGCCTCCAGGGAGAGGTTGGTCGTGTAATTATCGTACGAGGTGAAATAGACGAAACGCGCCTCCGGCCGAGGCCTCGCCATTGCGATGAGATGCCGGAAACTCACCCCTTCCCAGGCATTATCGAATGTGCTCCACGTCGTCACGCAATGAAAGTCCGAGATGTCATTCACTTGCGGTTGTGCCAGAAAATCTTCCCACGTCCAGGTAAAGGGATGGTCCACCAGCCCGCCGACGGACAGGCGCCACTCGGTCAGTGGAATGGCCGGATGAACGCCAAGGTCCAGCACCGGCCAGCCTTTGGTCAGATGCTGACCCGGCGGAAGACGATTGACACGTGGACGATGATCTTGAACCGCCCCTTCTTCGAGCGAGAGGCCCCGTTTCGCTTTGGCCCACTCTTCTTTTTTGGCAATCAGTTTTTCGTTCAGGTCATCCATAGTTCGTGACCTCGGTTTGGTCTCTTAAGTCAGTTGACTGACTCAACGGCTCTACCGTTCAGCCCTGCTGAATCGTAAAGCGCATCGTGCCCATGAGGCTGATTTCATTCACCCGCCAGCCGACATGCACTTCAACCTTATATTGCCCGGGTTTCCAACCGCCTGAAGGCGCGTCCAGCTTGACGTATCCTGACTCGTCCTCTAGAGCGATCAACATCACATCCTGTGCGATCAACTTCGTGGGATCGAGACCGGCCACATGCTCCGGATAGCACAACCCGAAGACCTGAAACGATTCCAGATGCTGATGCAGCTTGAAGACCATAAAGACCGAAGCATCCGGGGGAAAGACATCGGTGGGGTTCACGGCCACGATATCGTTGGCACGATGATAGCCAAGCTCTTCTTCGAAGCCTTCCGCAAATTCAATAGACCGAAACAGACCTTGTGGCGCCGCATCGAAATTGTACGGCTTCGCTTCATTGGAGTTCTGAAATTCAGGGATCGGTACGTTCCGAGTGATCGGCGGGTCTTCCGCGAAGGTCATGCCGGGCGCCCATGAACCGGCGCTAAGGAGAAGCACAACACTCGTCGCGATGGATCTTTGCAGGGGTATCACGCTCTGATTGTTACACAGACCTTCCGGGCCCTGTCAACGACCAGAGGATGTCGGGGAGGTTCGAAGTCCGGGGCCCTAGCAAAGGCGTTCGAGATTCGAGGTTCTAGCAGAGGAAAGGCGTCGGGATTCGGGGATTGTTTGGACTCGGAGGTCAGGATTTGCTTCCTCGTTCTTTTTCCGGAAAAACCTCGAACCTCGAACCTTCTTATGCGCGCGTGGCGCGCTTGCGGCGCCTCTTTGCCTTTTGTTACACTTCCTGGCATGTCACTCACCGTCTTCAATAATCCGGATGCGCTGCCTCAGTTGATCGGCGAATTTCGCCCCGTCGATGAGTGGCAGGCCCACATCAATGACATTTTCTACGGTCTGCGCGGCGGCCGGCTCCGCGACTTCTCGCAAACCTTCGCCGCGGCAGATTACCGGCTCGCGCACGCTCTCGCATCCGATTACTTTGCTCGCGTGGTGAAACGCGAGCAAAGTAAGTCTAAGGCTGAGGTTAAGGAAGAAATTTCTTCAGAAACTCAGCCTCAGCCTCCTTTAGTGATTCACGAATGGGGCTGCGGGAACGGCAATCTCGCCGCGTGTTTTCTCAGGCATCTCAAGGCGATCGATAAGGAGAACCGGGTCTATCCGCGAGTACGCTATGTGTTGATCGATGCACAGGAGGCCACCCTTCGGGCGGCGATGGCGCATCCGGACCTGGCGCAGCATGCGGATCGGGTCGAGTCCTTGTGTGCTCAGGTGCAGGACCTCGCTGCCGTGACGGACGGCTCCGTTGACCGCATTCTCTGCAACGAACTCTGGAACGATCTGCCGACGAAACTGATGCTTCGAAAAGACGGTGACGTAGAGGAGGAATTCCTCCGGCCCAACCTCAGCGAAGCCCGGCAGGTTGAAATTGCCGACTGGTCGGGTTTCGTCCAGGCATTCGATGGGAAGGACGTCAAAGCGCTCGATGCATTTCCGGCCTTTCTCGAAGACATTATCTGGGAAAAGGAATATCGCAAGTCGGATTGGAAGCTGATTCCATACCGCAAGACGATCACCGACTTTCTCAAGAAGATCGACGAGCATGTCCTGGTCCCGGTGAATCTCGGCGCGTATGCCTCGATCAAGGAAGCCAAGCGTCTGCTCACACCGGATGCCATCGGATTCAGTAGCTTTGACGCGGGGACCGCCGATCTCGATGTACTTAACGACCCGGAGAAGCCCTGTTATGGACAATTCGGCGGCCAGTACAGTTTCATGATCAACTTTGCGCTCGTCGAGACGGTAGCGAAGCATCTCGGTATGAAGGTCTCTGCAATCGAGCCGCAAAAGGAATATGTCGGGCAATCTTTAGCGACGAATGTGATGAGCCTGATGGATCTGTTGGCCACCCACCCGCGTTCGCATGCTTTGAAAGGCTGGGAACAAGACCAGCTTATTGTGCAGACGATTCATGAGCTAAATAAGACGTACCACAGTCCCTATCGCCGGAGTATCGAATTTTCATTATCGACAGACATTCCGGCGGATGCTCGGGAGACGCTGCAACGCTTGCTGTCGTCGTTGAAGCAGGACGGAATTCCCGACACCATCGCGTATCTGACGGAAGAAGAATTGACGACCGCGCTGCAAGACTTGGAAGACATCGGCTACGATCGCGACATTATTCAGTCCGCGCTTCAAGCTCCCGCGCAGAATGTGGATTATTACCACCATTTTCTGAAACCGTAAGTCCGAATTCGCAGAACCGTATATTTTTCAAAGAAATTTCTTGACTCGCTTGTACTTTTTTAGTACCGTGCACGAGATTTTGAAAGATTTTACCCCTTTCGGATTACACCGAAAGGCCCATTGACAGAGTCGTTCGAGACGCGGCTCTGAGAGGAACGCAGAGGTCACATGTTCGGTTCATTCGGGTGGATGGAATTAGTCCTGATCTTGATTATCGTGCTGATTATTTTCGGCGCAGGCAAGATTCCACAACTAGGCGAAGGCTTAGGCAAGGCCATTAAAGGATTTAAAAAGTCGGTGAACGAAGCCGATGCCCTCGATGTGACGCCGACTCAGGAGCAGACGGCGCAAACGCAGCAGCAAATTCCTCAAGCCGAGCAGCCACAGCCCGGCGTTCAGGCACAGGCACAGGCACAGCCTCACGCCGCGCCGGCCGAACAACCCAAACACGGATGAATTGCGGAGCGGGGTGTATTCGAGATGTTCGGCTTGGGCGCGGGGGAAATTCTCATCATTCTGGTCATCGCCTTTCTACTGTTCGGTCCCAAGCAGCTTCCCGAAGTGGGCCGACAAGTCGGTAAGGCCGTCCGGGGTTTCAAGGAAACGGCTGATGATCTTCGGAAGTCGGTCGAGCCGGAAATCAATCTCATTCAGCAGGAAGTCAAAATGGTAGAGCAGGACTTCCAGGCCTCCATGAAAGAAGCCGAGCAGGACATTGAGAACATCACCAAGGGGCCGGAGAAAACGTCGGACGCAAATGCGAAGGCTTGACCGTACATTTTTGTAAATCAACTATACTTAGCTCAGTTTACCGCAAGAGAAGCCAGGAAAGGGGGTGACGGAGAGTCACATGAGACACATGCGGAGGCATCGGCACAATGCCTTTCGCGCGAATCGATAAATAGGACCACCTCTTCATAGTGGAAGCGGTTGGAGTCACAAGGGTCGCCGGTGGCAGCGCACGGAAACCATCGGCAGATCGATTATCCAATCAACAGGAGGAACGCTATGGGAAGCACTCAAGGACGAACAGGGTGGCGTCGCCACTCGGTCGCCTTCGCGGCGGCTGCAGTCGTCGCCGGATTTCAACTCTTCAGCTCGCCAGTCTTCGCCGCCTACGAATTACCGCCGGGCGAACGTATCACGAACCTTCCAGCCATTCCGCGGAACATGCCGCAAAAAGAAGCGTACGAAAACTACGATCCGGTAATCGGCCGGAACTTCGATATCAAGAACTTCTGGATGCGCGGCGACATGCGCGTGAGACCGGAGTGGCGGAACGGCGTCTGCTTCGGCGGAGCCGTGCAGGCAGGTGGAGGGTGTAATACAGGCGTTGGTGCAAAAGGAAGTGGGCCAGGCGCCAATAACACGTTTGTTCAACAGTGGGCTCGTTTGGGTCTGGGGTATGACCTCTCGCCGGATGTGAACTTCTATGTGGAATTGATCTATTCTCATGACTGGGGCACAACTGCCAACCCGGCGGCTCCGGGCGCCGCTGGT
>DATEPO010000319.1:0-3459 GCA_035273145.1 Nitrospiraceae bacterium | reverse complement strand
GGCCAATGCGGCGACGATCTGCGCGCCGAGTAACTGAAAGCCGCCAAAGAGCAGGCCATTGGCGCCGTGAGCGTTGACCGCGGTGGAGGCAAGCACTCCGGTCGCTAGAATTCCGACACAGCCGCCAACGCCGTGGATTCCGATGACATCCAACGAATCATCCAAGGCCAGTTTCGCTTTGGCGACGATCGCCCAATACGAGATGATACCGGCGGCAAGTCCGACCGCCACGGCGCTGAGGATAGAAATATATCCGGCCGCCGGCGTAATCGTCGCGAGTCCAGCGACCGCTCCACTCGCCATTCCGAGGACTGTTGGAACGCCTCGATAGCGCCACTCAACGACGAGCCAAGCGAACGCTCCCGCTGCTGCGGCGGCATGCGTGGTGATAAAGGCATTGACGGCAATCTCATTGGCTCCGAGCGCGCTGCCGCCATTAAAGCCAAACCAGCCAAACCAGAGCAGTCCGGTTCCCAACAAAGTCAGGGGAAGATTATGAGGGGCGAGACGGTCGATCCCGTATCCGCGGCGCTGCCCTAACTTGACTGCACAGATTAATGCCGCGGCGCCCGAGCTAATATGAACGACCGCGCCTCCTGCAAAATCTAATGCGCCTAACCTGCCGAGCCAGCCGCCGCCCCATACCCAATGCGCGATGGGGCAATAGACGAGCAGAGCCCATGCCCCCGCGAAGATCAGGAGCGCGCTAAAGCGCATCCGTTCCGCGAAGGCGCCGGTGATGAGTGCCGGCGTAATGGCGGCAAACATGAGTTGAAAGATCATGAAGGCCTGATGCGGGATGGTCGGCGCGTATGTCGGGTTAGGACTCATGCCCACACCGGAAAGTCCAATCCATTCCAAGCCGCCTATGACTCCACCATGATCCGGTCCAAACGCGAGACTGTACCCGACGAGGATCCAAAGGAGCGTCACCAGACAGAGGATCGCGAAGCTCTGCATAATCGTGGCGAGGACATTTTTGGTTCGGACCAGTCCGCCATAGAACAAGGCTAATCCCGGAACGATCATGAGGAGGACCAGGGCCGAAGAGACGAGCACCCACGCCGTGTCGCCGGCACTGATGACCGCCTGCGGGATGCTGGACGCATCCTCCGCTAACACTTGACTAGGGAATCCTATCGAAGCCGCAGCAGCGGGAATGCGAAGAAATTTCCTCAAGACATGCCTCATCTCATGTTCACTGCTTCGTGGCGACCATGTTCAATGATCGCCTCTATCCGAGCCGTTACCGCCGTTGGGCATTATCCAGCAGACGTTTTAACCGATTGACAGCACGCTGTTGAGTTTCGAGTTGTTGCTGCAGGCTGCGAATCTCCTCTTTGAGCGATTCGATTTCGAGGT
Source organism: Nitrospiraceae bacterium (assembly GCA_035273145.1). Classification (GTDB taxonomy): domain Bacteria; phylum Nitrospirota; class Nitrospiria; order Nitrospirales; family Nitrospiraceae; genus JAICXS01. The sequence continues at coordinate 2,097 of DATEPO010000319.1, read as the reverse complement.
CCTTCCGTACAATCAGTTCATTCAATGACGGCGTGCGCCCTAGAGCCGGAACCTGATCCTTCCCTTCTAGTCGGCTTGTTTCTCTATCGGCCGTGGAGGGAAGTGGACTGACACGCCCGGCACTTGCCGGATCCCCCCTGCTCCGGGAAGCCAGCCACTGCCGTACATGGACGTAATTTATGACCAGACTGTTCGCGGAGGTATTCTCGGCCATCTCACCTGTAGAGGCAGGGAGATGAAAGATGAGCCGCCGGGAACCAAGGGTTGTCTGATCGGGCAATTGTCGACCAGGCTTCTCATGAGGAGTTTGGGGTTGGGCACGAGGGAACTGTTGGAGCGTGAAGTAGAGGAATGGCTCCGCGCAATAGAGTGTGCCTTGTGTCGTCTCTTCCCCTTGGCTCTGTGGGAAACTCAACCGGAACCTGACTTGTTGCTGAGGAGATGCCTGAGCGAGGGCCGCCACAAGGAAACGTGAGAGGGTCACGCTCTGCTCGTCGGAAAACACGGCTGCGGGCGGCATGCGGCCTGACAAAAGTCGCTGGAGGAGCCGCTCATCGTCCTGCGTAGAGATTCCATGCAGGATCGTTTCCATGACTTCCTGCTCCAGGAAGGCGGGATGCCCAGCAGGCGGTTCACGGGAAAGCGGCTCAAGCACGACGACATCATAGGCTCCTTCATGCACGATCACCGGCGCGGGCCGCAGCGATGAACAACCATTAACAAAGAAGGCAGCTTCCAGCATGAAACACGTAATAAAGCCGCGCAACCAAGCTGAACTCATGGCGCCGCACTGTAGCATAGGTCGTTTGACAAGTAACGCCTTGACACGAGTCTAGCGCTTTGATATAACCTCCGCTCAGTAGAAACCTTAGTGGACAATGACGTCCGCTTTCAAGGGATGTGTTGCAGGACAATGAAGTCCTTCTAGCCGTCGTCGGCAGAAGGGCTTTTTTTTGCTCCGCTACTGGACGAGAAACGACGAGGTTTCTCTCTTGGGACAACGATGTCCTCAACCTGGAAACGGGTTGAGGATTTTTTTTGATCAATTATGGTCCGTATGGCTCTCTTCAATCCCGGACGGCAAGGAGAACCTCGATGAGATGGGACAATTGGACTGTGGGTTTCCGTACGTTCTCGCTCTATAGCTGCTTGGTGCTGTTGATTCCTTTCACCGTGCAGGCCGCGGAAACAGCGCCACCGAGTGTACTCGAACGTCTCGACACGCTGGAAAAGAAGGTCGACGTGCCAGGCATTTGGAAAACCTTAGGGCTGAAATTGTCCGGGTTTGTCGATGTCGCCTATACGCACAATTTTAATAATCCGGCCAGCGATCTCAATCAGCTCCACATTTTTGATACGAATGCGAATGCATTCATGCCGCATCTGGCTCAACTCGTCTTCGAACGTCCCGCGGATGCCGGAGGCTCCCTCCTCGATCGAGCCGGCTTTCGGGCACGGCTCAACTTCGGCCTCGATTCGCGCGTGACGCGCGCACGTACGAATTTTCAGACGGGGACCTCCAACGACGAACTCGATTTCCAAGAAATGTACGCGCAGTACATTATTCCCATTGGAAACGGCCTCGACGTGAAGTTCGGCAAGATCAACACGTTGATCGGCTATGAGCTCATTAATAGCTGGGAGAACCCCAATTTTTCCCGCTCGTTCATGTTCGGATTGGGACAAGCCTTTACGACGACCGGCATACGGTTCAGCTATCAATTTAATCCGGTCGTCCTCGCCACATTCGGCGTGGTCAATGGGTGGGACAATGTCGACGACAACAATCGCGGTAAGACCATTGAATGGTTGGTCGCGCTGACGCCACATCCGCGATTCGGCCTCAGTTGGTACGGCTCGTACGGTCCCGAGCAAGCCAATCGGGCGTTCGGCGACCTCGCCAGCGGAGGGGCGGCCGGAAATCCATCAGCCAAGCGGTTTGCGAACGGGTTGATCTTCACGGCGAAGGTTACGGATCAGACGACCGTCGTGCTGGAGCCCTATTATGTGAACGAAACGGGCAATCCGGCGGTCGCGGCCAATCCGGCCCTGAAAGCCAATGCGCGGTGGGACGGCATCGCCGCGTACGCGATTCAT
>DATEPO010000318.1:0-17067 GCA_035273145.1 Nitrospiraceae bacterium | reverse complement strand
AGAAGATGGCTTTGCGGTCCCACGCGGAGCTTCAGTAACTCAAATCCTAGCTTCAAGAGAGAGAGTGAGAGCGCGCCGCCCAATGCACCCAGAATCGCTCCCTCGATCAAATAAGGGATTCGTATGAACGTGCCCGTCGCGCCGATCAGGCGCATAATTTCAATCTCCTGTCGCCGCGCGTACAGCGTCAATCGCGTCGTGCTGCCGATGATGGTCACCGATGCCGCCGCCAGAATCGTCCCGACCGCGATCGCCACCCATTCGATATATCGGACAATCCCCCCTACACTTTCGATCCAGTCTCGATTGTACTGTACCTGCGCAACGCCCGGCATCGTTTTGAGACGCTCAGCCCAGCGCTTCACGGCTTCGGATGATCGAGACGGATGGGCCATCGTCACGAGCAATGAGGCCGGAAGGGGATTTTCGCCTAACCCCTGCAGTAAGTAGGACTCGGATGGGAACTGCTCTCGAAATTCCGTTAAGGCTTGCTCTTTCGAGACGTAGGAAAGCCGTGCCACTTCATGGTCGCCCTTGATGTGAGCCTGAAGATCGGCCAATGCTTGAGCGGACACACCATCGGCCAAATACACGACTACTTTGATATCATCTTGCAGGGATGCGGTGAGCCCGCGCAGGTTGAGATACAGCAGCAGGAACACCCCAAAACATGCCATGGTAAAGGCCGTGGTTGCCACAGCCACGATCGTGGTCGTTTGATTCAGACGAATATTGGCGAACGCCTCTTTAATCAAGTATGTGACCCGCTTCATCGACCGGCCCCTTCATCGCAGATGACTTTCCCCTGATTCAAAGTCACAACCCGTCGCTTGACCTGATCGACCACCTGACGGTTATGGGTGGCAATGACCACGGTCGTCCCTCGGGCATTGATGAGTTTAAAAAGTTCAATAATTTCCCCGGCCAGTTGCGAGTCCATATTCCCAGTTGGTTCATCCGCCAAGAGCACGAGGGGTCCATTGACGACGGCACGGGCAATGCACACCCGCTGCTGTTCACCGGCGGACAGCATAGCCGGCCGGCTTTCTTTTCGATGCTCCACGCCGACCGCCTTGAGCGTGTCCAACACTTTTTTCCGAGTATCGTGGTGCGAAATGCCCTGAACCAAGAGCGGCATGGCCACGTTGTCGAAAACGGTCTTTTTCGGCAGCAACCGGAAATCTTGAAAGACGAACCCCATCGTGCGTCTCAAGTACGGCACTTCCGATGGCGTGAGGCGCGCGATGTTCCGGGTCTGCACCAGAATTTGGCCTTCATCCGGTCGTTCGGTGCCGAAGAGAAGCTTCAGCAGTGTCGTCTTGCCGGCGCCGCTGGCCCCCATCAAGAGGACGAACTCACCTTTTTGAATATGAAGATTGACGTCCGAGAGCGCCGGCCGCCCCTCGTAATACTTCGAGACGTGGAAAAGCTGAATCATGATGCGGCCCGGCCAGAAGCGAGCGGCCAGGACCACGAGGCTTTTCGGTCTCGGTCAGATCCATTGCCCATCACCGCTTCCCCTTACCACTGCAGTTCATGGCCCGGCACTTCGAAGGCATTCTCGATGTGCTCGATGGCCGACGGATCGGTCGAGGAGTCGGCGCAGAGCAGGACATCAAACCGGCACGATTGATTCTTCAGTTTATGTTGGGCCAGATAATGGGCGGCCAGCCTGATCCTGCGCATCTGCTTGCGACTATCGACGGCATAGGGCGCACCGCCGAATGCGTTCGTCCGCCGCGCCTTCACTTCGACGAAGACCACCACGCCGGCCCGCTCCACGACCAGATCCAATTCGCCATAGACGGAGCGAACGTTACGATCCCGAATGCGGTAGCCCTTGCGACGCAGGTAGTGTTCAGCGGCCGATTCAGCTTGCCGGCCGAATAACTTCGATTCGAGGCTCACTCGAACATCTCCCACTGATCGACCTCCTCGGCTTCTGCAACGGGCCGGAAGGTCTGACGATGAGCGGTACACGGCCCGTACCGGGTGAGCAGGCGGAGATGCTCCGGCGTGCCATATCCTTTATGCGCGCCAAAATTGTATTCGGGATATCGTCGGTGATACTCCCGCATCAGACGATCGCGAGTGACTTTGGCAAGGATAGAAGCGGCCGCGATCGAGACGGAAAATCCGTCTCCCTTAATGATTGGGCGTTGCGGCACGGGAAGGGATGGGAGGGAGACCGCGTCCAGGAGTAAAAAATCCGGCAACACCGTCAACGCTCCCACAGCCCGGCACATGGCCTGCCGTGTGGCTTGGAGAATGTTGAGGGTTTCGATTTCGCGCTCGGTGGCCAGACCAACTCCCGTGGCCACCGCCTGTCGGACGATGGCATGGTACAGCCGTTCCCGGCCTACTTCCGTCACTTGCTTCGAATCGTTGAGTCCCGGCAACACAAAGCGGCGGGGCAAGATCACAATGGCCGCGACAACGGGACCCGCCAGAGGACCTCGGCCGGCCTCATCCAGCCCTCCAATGAGCTGATAGCCACATCTCCTGGCTTCTATTTCAAAGAAGTCGGTTGGCTCCACGGTGCTCAGAAAGGTTAAGCCGAGGTTCAGGTCGAAGATGCAGAAGGCACCACGGATAGGCAAACGAGAACGTGAACCTTACCTTACCCTCAACCTTCTTCATGTCGCGGCGGGAACCGGCTCGGCAGCCACGGTCTCCGCAGATTTGGCTCGTTTGCGCCCAGCCGCCAGCTTTGCATCCGGCGAGTACTCGCGTTCGCTGACTTTCGCGCTCTTCCCCTTCTTGGTGCGGAGATAGTACAGTTTTGCGCGGCGGACCTTGCCTTGGCGCACGACATCGACGCGGGCGATCGTCGGGGAGTGAACCGGGAAAATTCGCTCGACTCCGACGCCATACGAGATTTTGCGCACGTTAAAGGTTTCGCTATTGCGGGCCCCCTTGCGGGCGATCACGAGACCTTCATACACCTGGATCCGCTCTTTTTCACCTTCGACCACTTTGACGTGCACACGGACCGTATCGCCGATTTCAAACACCGGCATGGTCTTCTTGGTCAACGATCGTTGGATTCGCTCTAACTGGTTCATGGACATTCCTCCTCTACGCACAACACAGACGGTCTCTTCAGTATTTCCTGCAGAACCTCATCCAACAATCGCCGGTCCTCTTGGCTCAGCAGCCGATCCTGCAACAACTCGGGGCGCTTGACATAGGTATTACGGAGCGCTTCCTTTCGCCGCCATCGCCTGATGGCCTCATGGTTGCCCGACAGAAGCACATCGGGCACCGTCATTCCACGCACCTCCGGGGGACGTGTATAATGCGGGCAATCCAGCAGGGCTTCGACAAACGAATCCTGCAAGGCAGAGTCCGGGTCGCCAAGGACGCCGGGAATGAGCCGCACAGCGGCATCCAGGATCACGAGAGCCGGCAATTCTCCATTGGTGACCACATAATCGCCGATGGACACTTCTTCCGCATTCAATCCGACCCGCACGCGCTCGTCGAATCCTTCATAATGTCCGCAAATAAAGACGATCCGACGCGAATCACGCTGAAACTCTTCAGCCATCTGCTGCGTGAACGGTTGTCCTTGCGGAGACGGAATGAGGATCCGGATTGGATGCTCACCTGTGCCGAGCTCCTGACGAATGGCATCGATGGCGCGCAACACCGGCTCAGCCTTGATCACCATCCCGGCGCCTCCGCCATACGGCGTATCATCGGCAACCCGATGGCGATCTTGAGTGTAGTCCCGAAGATTATGGACGTCCACCTTCAGCAGGCCTTTGTCTTGGGCGCGCTTCAATATGCTTTGGCCGAGGACCGGCAAAATCATCTCGGGAAACAGTGTGATGATGTCACACCTCATGCTCGTCCCCTACGATATCCGCGCGCCGAACGACCATGGTCCGTTGAGCGATATCCATTGACACCATCACGGCTTGTCGCCCGGGAACCAACCATTCGCGACCCGACCCGCGCACGACAAACACCGGATGGCTCCCGGTTTCCATAATGTCTTCAAGGGTACCTAACGGTTGCCCTTGCTCATCGTTCACCGTCATCCCGATCAATTGAAACTCATAATACTGTCCGTCGGGCAGCGCCGGCACCTGATCTTCAGGAATCTTAAGCAAGCTGCCGCGATACGAAGCCGCTTCCTCGGGCGAAGATAAAGCCTCCAGGCCGATGACATAGGAATCAAGGTGTTTGCGCACGTGACTGACAACAGTCTCGATCGTTTTGCCGGAAGGTGTTTCAATCGTCACTTCGCGCAACCCTTCAAATCGTCCCGGCACGTCGCTGAGCGACTTCACGCGAACATCGCCCTTCACGCCAAAGGACTTGACGATCCGTCCGATAGCCACCAGATCAGACATAAAGCACAAGTTAAAAGGTAACAGTCAAAAGGATGGCAACTTTTTTACTTTGAAACTTTGTCCTTAGTCAGCAGCCCAGCCCGGCGGAGGACACTGCGCACGGTCACGGAAGGCTGCGCGCCCTGGCTGAGCCAGTATTCGACGCGATCCGGCTTCAGTTCCGCGAGTGGAGGATTCTTCAGCGCATCATAGGTGCCGAGGATCTCAAGATACCGGCCATCGCGAGGCTTTCGTGAATCCGCCGCGACCACCCGGTAAAAAGGTCTCTTGTGTCGTCCTGTTCGTGTTAATCGTAAATGAACTGCCACGTCGTTTCTCCTTCCATCGAAGGTTCAGGCCGAGGTTCAGGCTGAGGAAGAGTCCTCGTCCCGCCTCTTGCCCCTGTCCTTCCGTTGAACCTTAACCTCAGCCTCTTAGTAGCTGTGCCAACTGTCGTTTGCCCCCTCCGCCGCTGAGGACCTTCATCATCTTGCGGGCGGTCAGAAATTGTTTGATCAGCCGATTGACCTCCGGCACGCTGGTGCCGCTGCCGCGGGCAATCCGTTTTTTCCGGCTGCCGTTGATGACGGTATGATCCCGGCGTTCGCGGAGAGTCATGGAATCGATGATGGCTGCGACACGACCGATTTCCTTCTCGGGTACGCCCCCTCCCGCCATTTCTTTCAAGCGCTGGCCGCCCGGCAGCATCCCGATAATCTGATCCAACGAGCCCAAACGATTCACCTGCTTAATTTGATCGCGAAAATCTTCCAAGGTCAGCGTCTTCGAGATGAGCTTTTTCTGCACTTCTTCGGCTTGCTCGCGCGTGTACGCCTGCTGCGCTTTCTCGATCAGCGACAGCACATCGCCCATGCCGAGGATGCGGGAGGCCATGCGATCGGGATGAAACACTTCCAGCGCATCAAGTTTTTCGCCGACACCCAAAAACTTAACCGGCTTGCCGGTTGCCGCGCGAATCGAGAGTACGGCGCCGCCCCTGGCATCGCCTTCCACTTTTGTGAGCACGACCCCTGTCAGTCCCAACAAATGATTGAATCGATCCGCCATGGCTACGGCGTCTTGGCCGGTCATGGCATCGGCCACCAGGAGGACCTCGTGTGGCGTCACCGACCGCTTCACCTCGACCAGCTCATCCATCAGTTCTTCGTCAATGTGCAAACGCCCGCCGGTATCGAGAATCACCACGTCATGACCATGATCCTGCCCTCGGGTCACCCCGGTCACGCAGGTCTGGACGACATCGGCTTTCGAAGTACCCGGCCGATCCGCGCGATGAACCGGCACATCCAACTCGGCACCCAGACTGATCAACTGCTCCGTGGCGGCGGGGCGCCGAGGATCCGCTGCAACTAAGAGCACACGTTTCCCTTGGCTCTTGAATAGCCGCGCCAACTTTCCGGAGGTCGTCGTTTTCCCGGACCCCTGCAAGCCGACCATCATAATGACCGTCGGAGGAGTAGAGGCAAGGCTCAAACTTGCCTGCCCTTGGCCCATTAATTGGCATAGCTCCTCCCACACCACTTTCACCACTTGGTGGCCAGGCGTGAGACTGTGCAAGACTTCCTGACCCACGGCACGCTGGCGCACGCGGTCCAAAAATTCTTTTACGATTTTAAAGTTTACGTCCGCTTCCAACAGGGCGAGACGGACTTCCTTCAACGCCTCGGCGATGTTGTCTTCCGTCAACACGCCGTGGCCGCGGAGCTTCTTTAAAATCTTCTCAAATTTTTCGCTCAATGCGTCCAGCAAGGAAATCTCCTAGATGCTAGAAAAAGCTTAAAAAAGAGCAGCGTGGAAGTGTAAACAACGCATCCTTGGAAGTCAAGCGAACAGGCTGTCTTATCTATCACCGTAGAAACGCCGTCTCTACCGTACTGTAGATGAAGCATTATCGTCATTTCTTGACTTCCTATATAGCTTTCGCTAAGGTTCGCCGCACCTTGCAGCCCATTCTGAGGTACTCGTGCGCAAATCTCCATGGTTGTTGTTATTGTTTATCCTGCTGGGAGGACTGTTGGGTGGAATACTTGGCGAGATCCTGCGGGTCATGGCCCCGAAGGGCACGATTCAGAATATCTTTACAACGGCACTCACACCAGGGATTAACCCGCCGGTCACACTCGACTTAGTGTTATTAAAATTAACCTTCGGCATCGCGCTGAAGATGAATCTGCTGAGCTTTCTGGGAATATTCCTCGGCATTTACCTGTACAAACAGGCGTAAGGATACGGCCGTCAGCGATCAGCTCTCAGCCGCAGTTAGTTTTAGAAAAGAACGTTTTGCTGATGGCTGAAAGCTGTCCGCTTTTTTTCACGCCCCTACTTCCAGCTCTTTCAACTTAAGCGCCTTGATCCGATCGCGTAACTGCGCCGCCTTTTCAAATTCCAATAGCTTGGCGGCCGCTTTCATGTCCTCTTCCAATTTCCTAATCGTCATCTCACGCTCTTGAGGTCGTTCATAGGAGGCCTGCGCGTCGGCCGCCACAGGAACGGTGAGATAATCGGCTTCCGCCATTTGATATTCTAAGGTACCGATGCTTTTCTGAATGCTCTCAGGCGTGATGTGATGCGCGGCATTGTATTCAGCTTGTATCTTACGGCGCCGCGCCGTCTCATCAATCGCTAGGCGCATGGAATCGGTAATGGCATCGCCGTAAAAGATGACTCGTCCCTCGACATGGCGTGCGGCACGGCCGGCTGTTTGAATCAATGAGCGATGCGAGCGCAGGTAGCCTTCCTTGTCGGCATCGAGAATCGCCACCAGACAGACTTCCGGAATATCCAATCCTTCGCGGAGCAGGTTGATTCCAACGAGCACATCAAATACACCAAGCCGCAGATCCCGGATAATCTCGGCTCGTTCCAAAGTCTTGATATCCGAATGGAGATACCGCACCTTGATGCCGAGATCGTGATAATACTCCGTGAGGTCTTCGGCCATGCGCTTCGTCAGGGTGGTGACCAGGACGCGGCCGCCGCGCTGGACAGTCGCTCGCACCTCGCCGAGTAAATGGTCGACCTGACCGCGCGCCGGTCGCACTTCGATCTCAGGATCCATGAGGCCGGTCGGCCGAATGATTTGTTCCACAATATGCGAGGCACCATGCTTCAATTCATACGGTCCTGGTGTCGCCGACACATGAATGACTTGATGCATGAACTGTTTGAACTCCTCGAATCGCAAGGGCCGATTATCGAACGCCGAGGGCAATCGAAATCCATAATCGACCAGCGACCGTTTGCGGGAATGATCTCCCTCGTACATGCCCTGCACTTGGGGGAGACTGGCATGGGATTCATCGATGACGAGAAGAAAGTCCTTGGTGAAATAGTCCATCAGGGTAGGCGGCGGCTCCCCTGCTTGACGTCCGCTCAGATGCCGCGAGTAATTCTCGATGCCATGGCAGTATCCCATAGCCCGAATCATCTCCAAATCGAACCGGGTTCGCTGTTCGATCCGTTGTGCTTCGAGCAATTGGCCCTGCTGCTTGAAGTGTGCAATCCTCGCGTCCAACTCCTCCTCGATGCCGTTCAGCGCACGCTCATAACGATCCGGCGCAATCAGATAGTGCGTGTTCGGGTAGATCGGCACTTTGGGCAGGCGGGCCAGCGATTTACCGGTCAGCGGATCGATCTCGTGAATCGCATCCACCGTATCACCGAATAATTCAATCCGAACGGAAATGGCATCCGATGACGCCGGGAAGATCTCGATCACATCGCCGCGCGCCCGGAAGGTCCCGCGGTGAAAATCGGTGTCGTTTCGCGAGTACTGAATCTCAACCAACTTCGATAGAATCAGCTCCCGCCGAATCTCCATGCCTTCTTCCAAATACAGCAACATGCCGTGATAGACCTCAGGCGATCCCAAACCGTAAATGCAGGAGACCGAGGAGACGATCACCACATCGTTGCGCTCGAGCAGCGACCGGGTCGCAGAGTGACGCATCTGATCAATGGCATCATTGATCGAGGAGTCTTTCGCGATATACGTATCGCTTTGCGGGATATACGCTTCCGGCTGGTAATAATCGTAATAGCTGACAAAATATTCCACCGCGTTCTGCGGGAAAAACCCCTTGAACTCTTGATACAGTTGCGCAGCCAACGTCTTGTTGTGCACCAGCACTAAGGTCGGCTTCTGCACGCGCTCGATGAGATTCGCCATCGTAAACGTCTTGCCCGAACCCGTAACGCCCAGCAAGACCTGATGTTGAAGCCCCGCCTGCACGCCGGCCGTCAGCTTCTCAATCGCCTGTTCCTGATCGCCCTTCGGTGTGAAGGGGGCCTCAAGTTTAAATGACGGCATATAATCTCCGGCGACATCTTATCACGTGGTTTCTGGAAATGCCGCTGTCCCAGCTAATCAAACCGTCCAAGACGATGAGTATGACTGCCATCACGGTATAGGAATGGTCCATCTATAAAACCTTTTTCTTGAGAATCTGTGCTGTCGATAAGCTCACTCCTACCGGTATCCAAATCCAGACAATCTCGCTGATTAGCACGTCGAGACCATAGCGGCTGAAGAACGGCGCGATGCCGATGGGACTGACTTGCACCGGTCGCCATGGGAGGAAATAGCGGCTGTTCTCGAATGGGGCGAAGAAGGCGACGCCGAGGCCACCGTTCGTTATGGCGTCGAGCATGCCATGTGAGGCCGTGACGAAAAAGAAATGCGAGATGAGGAGCGTCCACGTTCGTGACCATGCCCGCACGTCTCTAAACCAAATCTGCACGACGACGGCGCTCAGTATAAGTGCAAAGCTTAATGAGTGCGTGAACCCTCGGTGCCCGAACAGATCGCCATAGTGAATTCCAGCGATAAAGCTCAGGACATCGGCATCCGGCAGAATCGAACAGAGAATGGAAAGCCACCAAAATCTCGGCGGCATCGATTGACGTGTCGAAAGCCTTCCAATCGCCAACGCAACAGCGGCATGTGAAAAAACCGACGCCATGAGATAAAACTTCGGGGGACGCTCAAAAAAGTCCGCACTCACACCCACCGACCTCAGGCGCGCCGAAACGCGCCCCTTCCCGAAGCGCCGGACGCAGGCGAAGAACACACCGGAGTAGTACTCTATTACACCCGTCCGTCCCAAGCGCACCAGATGCGCTCATCCCGTAGGGGCACATCGAGGATGTGTTCGAGCCGAGAACAAAACCCGGGAAGGGGCGTGTCCGGCACGCCTGGGGCTGGGGGTGCAATATAGCCTTTTTCAGCGTCCGCTAGTAGGCGGCAGGACCTGAGAGCGGTTTCTGTGAATACAGTGGCGCCGCGGTAAGATTATCAAACTCTGCCGTTGCAGCCCCTCGGGTGATAAGACCGATCCGGCCCGCCCCAAAGGTCTTGTCTTCGACCGAGAAAATCTGTGCGCCGTCAAAAAAGACTTCGATGTACTCCTTACTTATGATCGTGTTCCGTCGGACACGCAAAAGATGCCACACGACCGGTTTTGGTGTGACCTCGCTGTCGGCAAGTACCGTCGCCTTTCCCTCTTGCACACGTGTGACCTGCAGATTCTTACCCGAGAGATCGATCGTGACCGCATAATAATTCTGATGGTCGCGAGCCCCAAAGACCACGCCGGCCTCGCCTTTCGCCTCTCCTGGCGTAGCGGCCAATCGTACGCGGACGAGGAGATCGAGGTATTCGTACTGTAATGCGTCGACCAGCAAGATCTGAGAACAATCCGTGCTGCAGGAAGCTGACAGCTTCAGGAGATTGGGAGGTGTCTGCGCATTTGGATCCTGCGCGACTATCCAGGTGGGCGTTTCCCCATTCCCATTGCTGAAGGCGGAAAACCCGGCCGGCATCTGTTCTGTTTGTTCCCTGTCGAAGTCCCACGTCTTGAAGAGTTCAAACGGTACTTGGAATTGGGATGGCGGATGTGGCGATGTCGCAGCCATCGGTTCACCTGCTCGTGCGACACGCGCGAGTTCCGGCATGATCAAGACAGCAACAGCAATCATGCCCACGACACCAGCTTGAAGAAATGAGATGCCTAATCGCTTCATCGCCTGCTCCGATTTAATGGTCTCAATCTTTTCCCCTCTCTGAATGGAGTATCAATCATCGACCTAGTCGCCCACCCGGATTATTTCTATTTGGATTATTGGGATGGCGGTTTCTTGAGCTGAACGATATCCTGTAGACGACGATCACGTGCCGCGCGAATTTGTCTCAGCCGTTCGCCACGGTTGAACGTCCACCAACGGAGACGATGAAGAAACGAGACCTTCGGCGGGGGAACATTGCCGGTCGGCGCGTGCTGAAATTCGTATCCGTGAGCCTTTTCGCGTGCTTTGAAAAAAGCACGATACTTGTTTAGGTAAAGGTGGTCGTCGCTCATCCGTCATCCTGCTGTCACACGTCTGCGCTGACGTGGCAAATAGTACCTGGATCGCGCGGCGCAGCGCAACTGGGAACCGGATCGATAGAGAAGGTGAGAAAGGCGCCTAAAAGCTGTGCCCGGCCATCCGCGTATTAGAATCGGCGCTCGGTCAGTATTGCTTTCGTTCCTTCAGAGGAAAAACGCCTACGCCTCCATCCTGATTGACGACTCCCCTACACAGGCGTAAGGTGAAAAGTCATGTCGAGTGGCCGCCTGCTCATTATCGATGACGATCCTGCCGTATTGAGCGCACTCCCGGAGACCCTGCGACTGTGGATGCCTGGATCGGTCGTCGATCTCTGCGGGTCGGCACGGCTTGCGTTAGATCGCATTGAGGAGACGGACTATGACGCCATTATCAGCGACATTCGCATGCCGGGCATGGACGGATTGACGCTGCTGGAGCGAATTAAAACCTGCCGTCCCAACACGCCGGTCCTGCTGGTCACGGGATATGGCGATCAAACCTTGGCGACACAGGCGCTCCGTGGAGGCGCCTTTGACTATATTCTGAAGCCCATCGATCGAGATTATTTCCTCAGCTCACTCGGCCGAGCGCTTCATTTGCGGCACCTGACCCTACAAGCCGAAGAACGCCAGCGCGCAGAAGCGGCTTTGTATGAAAGCCAACAATCGTTGCACACCCTCGTCGAGACCGTTCCATGTCTGTTGGTGATTACCGATCGCGAAGGACGCGTCCTTCTCTTCAATCGCCACGCTGAAGAGTTGACGGGATACACACGGGATGAAGCGCTTGGAAAGCCGATTGCCGATCTCCTCATTCCGCCGGCCTGGATCGAGACAGTAAAGCTACGATTCAACCATCCAGCGGCCGGTACGCCGCACCAGACACCCTGGATGACCAAGGCCGGGGAAGAGCGTCTGATCGAGTGGCGATGCGCGCCCATCACATGGCAGAACAATACCGACGGGTGTATCCTTCGGGTCGGCATCGATATTACGGAGCGACGGCGATCGGAAGAAAAGATTACGGCTCTCCATAGCGAATTAGATGACCAGATACGGGCCTACGGCTCCGTGGTGCAGAACCTGGAAGCGTCGAAAGCCGAATTACAGGAAAAAATTGTCGATCTGGAAATGTTTCAGGATGTCGTGGTCGGCCGAGAGCTGAAAATGATCGCTCTTGAAAAACAAGTGGCCACACTTGAGCGTGAATTAGAGGCAATGAAAACTGGACGGCCGCACGCTTGAAGCGCCGGCTCCGTTATTGCGCTCTGGTACTTCTCTGCTCGCTTGCGCTATCCGCTCAGTCACGCCACGAATCTCCTTTTCTTCCTTCCGCACTTCAAGCTATCTCGATACCACGTTTGCTCGCAGACGTATCACGCTTAAGCGGACCGGAGTTTCAAGGCCGGCTGACCGGAACTCGGGAGGACCTTCAGTCTGCCCGTTTCGTGGCGACACGGTTCGCCACACTCGGGCTACAGTCCCTGCCTTCGCATCCAGCATGGATGATGACGACCGAAGTTCGAGTCACTCAGATTGCCGGTATCCCACCGCCTGAATTTGGGATAAAACCAACAGCATCTGCTGAACCCATTCAAGTCGGCATTGATTACCTCCCGATTCTCGATTCTCCCTCCATTAATGTGACAGCCCCATTCGTGTTCGTGGGTTACGGCATTTCAGACACGACGCATGGATGGGATGAGTATGCCGGCATCGATGCGCGCAATCGGATTGTCGTCTTTCTCCGAGGGAAACCGGAGTCGTATGGGTTTCTGATCACCCATGCCGACAAGATTCGCGCGGCACGGGAGCATGGCGCCGCGGCGTTCCTGACGTTCACCGGCCCTATCATGAGCCCGTACGAGGCAAGGCGCGGCATGAGCCATGCGCCGTTGGCGTTTTACAACCAGATGGGCCAAGAACAGTCGTTCCCCGGGGCTTGGATTCACACGGATCTCGCAGAACGGCTGGTCTCATCAAAATTGTCATCGATCGGCCGATCGTTGGGCGAAGTTCAGCAGCAGCTTCAGACATTGACGCAGCAATCCTTTGAAACCGATACACACATCCATCTGAAATGGGACAGTGAGCAAGAGGCAGGAACGCTGAACAATGTCCTGGGCCTATTTCCCGGCGGCGATCCTTCGTTGGCACAGGAAACGGTGATCATTGGCGCGCATCGCGATCATTTCGGGCCACAGGCCGGTCTTGTCTTTCCAGGCGCCGATGATAATGCATCCGGCACGGCCGTCTTATTGGAGGCGGCCCGCGTCTTGACAGAATCAGGTCTTACACCGAAGCGCTCATTGCTCTTCGTCTCGTTCAGCGGAGAAGAACAGGGCCTCCTGGGATCCCGCCTCTACGTGAGCCGACCGCCTAGACCGCTGCCGCACACAGTGACTATGATCAACATCGATCATGCGGGCGTTGGAAATGGCCGTCTCACAGTCGGTGTCACCGGATTGGACAAATCTCTCGCCGCGAACGCCGGCGAGCATGCCGCCTTGGCCGGCACAGTGGATCTCTTCGGCTTCTTCCCAGGAGGGGATCACGTTCCATTTAAGGAAGCCGGAGTCCCGACGGTCACCGTCGTCAGCGGCGGACCTCACCCACATTTCCACCAACAATCTGATACCCCCGACACGGTCGATCCAGAAATCTTGGAACGAACCGTCAGATATGTAATCGCATTAGCCTGGCAGTCGGCAAACTAATACAGCGTT
Organism: Nitrospiraceae bacterium; assembly: GCA_035273145.1. GTDB lineage: Bacteria > Nitrospirota > Nitrospiria > Nitrospirales > Nitrospiraceae > JAICXS01. The sequence goes on along the minus strand of DATEPO010000318.1, from coordinate 3,615 downwards.
GGGCAAGCTTTTTATGGCATCGCCCATCGTCTTTAAGAGTCGCTTAGCGTCATTACTTAGCCGCTTGAAATAACTACGGTGGCTCAACCCTACCTTCATCAGCCATACCGAAGTAATACCAATCTACAACGCCGCAAAACCGATGCTTGAGGCTGCGAGTTCTTACGCCTGCATCCGTTCCAGTTCGACAATCATGTCGCGGATCGTATCGAAGCCGGATTGCCAGAAGCTTTCTGATCGCATGTCGACACCGACCGGAGTGAGAATAGCTTCCGGACTTTTCGATCCGCCGGCCGCCAAGAGATCGAGGTATTTGGGAACAAATGCTGCGCCTTGCTGTTTGTAGCGCCCGTAGAGCGCCAGTACGAGTAGATTTCCGAAGCTATAGGCGTAGCAATAGAATGGACTTCCAAAAATATGCGGGATCGTCAGCCATTCCCATCGAAATTCATCAGGGACTTTGACGGCTTTGCCAAATTGTTGGCGAAGCCCCGTGAGATAGACGTCCGCCAAGTCTTTCACCGTTCCACCGCTAGCCACCATGTGGTGGGCCGACTTCTCAAATAAGATGAAGTAGGCCTGCCGCATGACGGTGGCATAGATATCATCGAGCTGCGCCAATAACAGTCCCTGCTTGACGGCATTACTAGATTCTTCCGCCAAGAGAGCCTCGGACAATAGGCGCTCCCCGAAGACCGAGGCGGTTTCAGCCAAGGGCAAGGTGGAATGAAACGTAAAGACCGAATGGTCGGACGCCATCATCGCATGGACGGCATGACCCAGCTCATGGGCCAGTGTCGCAACATCTCTCGCTTCACCTGTATAGTTCAGCAAGACATAAGGCGTAAACCCTGGAAGCACGCTATAGCAGTAGGCCCCCCCTAGTTTCCCTGGGATGGTCCGAGCATCGACGTGATGTTCGCTCAACACCTGCTTGGCTTGATCGGCGAGGCGTGGTGAAAAGGACTGATAGGCCTCGAGCACCATACGGACGGCATCAAGATACCGGTATCGTTTGCGTTCTGCCCGGTGGGGTGCATAGAGATGATAGCGGTTCATGGACCGGATCTTGCAAATCTTCGCTTTGATGCGGAAGTAGTCCTGAAAAATGCCGGCATTCTTTGCACAGGCGTTCAAGAGCGCCTCGACGGCTTCATCGGGGACGTCATTGCCGAGATTCCGAGAGGCGATCGGTGTCGCAAATTTTCTCAGTTCGATATTCTCGGTCTTCCAATCATTCACCAGTGTGGTATAGATCTCGCCAAGCACGTCATGGTGACCGTCAAAGACTCGGTACATCTCTCGATAGGCTGCCTCGCGTATCTCCGATTGTGGACTCCGAATATACACAGAGAGTTGTTCACGCGTGAGCCGTTTGCGTTGTCCCTTGACGGTCAGCGTGAACGTCAGGCCGTTGGTCAGCACATCGTAAATCGTATTCACGGCATGGCGACCGGTCGTATTTTTCACATTGATGATTTTCTCTTCGGCTTCCGAGAGTGTATGCGGTTTGTATCGACGAATGGACTCCAAGTAGTATTGGATGTCCCCGGATGGCTCCATCAGTCGCGCAGCATTGGCCGCATCGACCGTCTGCCACCAGAGGTCAAAGAACAGCATACGATTCTGCAAAGCCGTGAGCCGCTCCTCGACTTTGGTTTTAAAGGCTCGGGCTTCCAGATTCTTGGTGTTTTCCGAGAACCATAGGTAGGCGTATGCGCTCAATTTAGCCGACTCTGTGGCAATGGCCTCATTGAGTTTGAGGATATCGAGAAAGGCTTTGGTCGACATATCCGGGCTCAACCCGGCGCGTAACGACTCAAATTTCGAGACTTGGCCATCCAGTCTCTTGAGCGACTGTTCGAATTCTTCCTGCGGCCGGCTAAGCAGATGCGTGAGGTCCCAGTGATCGGAGAATCCCTTGCTCGATGTGAGATGAGATGAGGATTTCATACCGTGGCGCTTCATAATGGTTCGTTTCATGTCTGCTCCCCCTGCGATACCCTTTCATGATAACATTCGGATTATTCTGAAATTGAAATAATAACGGCGATGTTTCAAGGCTTTACGGTGCCGTTCCGGCAAGTTCGCATAAAAGCGTGAAGCTCGACTGAGTGTGGTGGATTCGGTTAGCGAAAGGACCGGCGATGACAGAGCAGGAACTGAACCGCGTGGCGCAATACGTCACGGCCAGTACGTCATACGCACGTGAGACGGTGGCGGATATTATTACGATCGGGTTTGCCGAGTTAGCGGCTCTCGCGAGTACGGGTACTCGGCATTTTGAACGCGAGACCCTGCTCGAGTATGTCTATCGATGGACGATCGTGAAGACAGGACAACCCGAACCGTTGGTTCGCGAAGTCCTTGGTTGCGCGGGGCGGTGGCTGGACGAATTCTACGAGCAGCTCGCGAGCGAACATCCCGAGTTGCTCAAGGGCCATGGAAATTAAGAAGGATTTCAGCGGATTGTCTTAGGAGTTCGCATTGACGGCAAGCTCTCAACATCCCAACTCGCCGAGGGCATCAAGAATCACTATCCAGAAAGATTATTCGCTCGGCAGACTCTGCTTCAGCAATTCAAGATTTTTGGTCACCATGGCATCTCCGTTCTTGGCCGAGATCTCGATACCTTGATTGGTCACCTCACGGCATCGATCGATCCGGTTGAGGTTCTTAAGCGATTGCGCCAAGGCATAATAAGCGGCTGAATAGGTCGGCTTCACGTGAATGCAGCGTTCAAGCGCGTTCGCCGCTTCCGCAAAATTCCCATCGTCCATATAGGCCTTTCCTAAACCGAACCATGCCACCTCGTCGTTCGGATCGATCGCCAAGACTTTTTTCAACGGTTCAATACGAGGGTTCGCCATTCGCGTGCTCCGGATATAGCATGGATGTCGTCGTGGACCGTATCACGCTCTCCCGACAATTGTCTATCGTCTGAACGCCATGTTACGATGATTCCCCATTCACCGTGGCGTAATTGAACACCCGGCAACATTGAAAGTAGAGGTCATGGGGCGCACCGGATTTGTCTATCATCCGCAGTATCTTGAACATGACATGGGAGCGGGCCATCCCGAATCGCCTGATCGCCTGCGCGCAATCGTCACTCGTCTGGAGCACACCGGTGTGCTCAGTAGCCTCGTCCAGATAAATCCTACGCCTGCGTCCGATGAATGGATCATGCAGATTCATACCGCGTCCTATGTCGAAACGTTGAAGCGACGGGCACCGATCAGCGGGCGCGTGTCCCTCGATCCCGACACATCGATGTCTGCCGGGTCGCTGACCGCGGCCTATTTGGCGGCCGGGGGGGCGCTGACCGCGGCCGATGCGATCGTGGCCGGTTCCGTCGAGCATGCATTTTGTGCGGTGCGACCACCCGGCCACCATGCCGAGCGCGATCGCGCCATGGGGTTTTGTCTCTTCAATAACGTCGCCATTGCTGCCCGCTATCTTCAGCGGCGACATGCCATGGCCCGCATACTGATCGTCGATTGGGACGTGCATCATGGCAATGGTACGCAACACACATTTAATAATGACCCTACGGTGCTCTTTTTCAGCACGCATCAGTACCCGTACTATCCGGGGACAGGCCGCGCCACCGAA
>DATEPO010000317.1:0-18550 GCA_035273145.1 Nitrospiraceae bacterium | reverse complement strand
ATCCTGTGATCGCAAATTCTGCAAAAAGCGCGTGGGCAATCTTTTCGGCCAACCGCTCTACCAGCCGGTACTTCCCATTCGTCCCAATTTGAACAACCAGTTCGACAGCTTTGGCATAATCAATAGCCTTGTAAATGTCGTCGCTATCCGCGGCCGAGAAAAAGGTTTCCTGTGGATAACCGAGTTCCAAATCAACCCCCATGGGCTGACGCGCATACAACTCGTCATTAGTAACTCCAATATGGCTTTCAAATTCAATGGCTTGTACAATAAGTCGGTCTGGCATAGGCCCATTGTGGTGGACGGTCTGCCGTTGAGTCAAGGGTTTTCCATTGGCAAAACAACCCTCTAGAGCCGGGCGGTCCCAATAGAGTACAATGTCGCTCAATATTAATGAAGACGAGGAGTTATCATGTTTCCGAAGAATCACCGTGAAGGCTCACAGGAAGAACTTGAGATTCAGCTTCGTCAGCGCGCATTGAAATCCCTCCTCCTCATGCGTCAAAAACGCCTTCGTGAAACGCTTGAGCATCGGATTAAACGGGGCCAAAAAACGGGTGAAGGAGAAGATTTGACGCGAGCAGATTGGGCCCGTCTGCATAAACAAGAGATCGACCAAACCAAACGACAGATGGAAGATCTTGAGCAGCAGAGCGTCCATGCTCGGCGGCAGTTGACTCAGCTCAAGCGAGCCCTCAGTCGAGCCCGGCGTCTTCGAGCTTCTCAGGGATCAAAGCGCAAGTAAGCCCAATTAAAACCGTGGCATGTACCTTGACTTGGTTTTTGCGCGGCTTTTATAATCGAACGCGCTCGGTTTGTCCACATCTGTGATTTTCAGAGCACATGTCTGAGCTGACACATTTCAACGAATCCGGCCGAGCCCGTATGGTTGACGTATCAGCGAAGCCGTCAACCGAGCGAGTGGCCACGGCGCAGGGGTATATCCGGCTGAAACCTCCTACCCTCGCCAAGATCCAGCAAGGCAAGATTGCCAAAGGCGATGTGTTGGCAGTAGCGCAAGTGGCCGGCATCATGGGCGCCAAACGGACGCCCGATCTCATTCCCATGTGTCATCCGATCCTTCTTGCCGGGGTCGATATTGGCTTTCAAGAAAGCCTTCAACCCGATTCACAAGGCCTCTGCTCCATCATGATTACCGCGACCGCGAAGACGACCGGGCCCACCGGAGTCGAAATGGAAGCGATGACGGCGGTGTCTGTGGCCGCGCTGACGATTTACGATATGTGCAAGGCGGTGGATAAAGACATGAGCATCACCGGCGTCTCTCTCATGGCCAAGTCCGGAGGGAAGTCGGGCACGTATATCAGAGGAGAATCAGGCGAGTTCGTGACTTAGTGATCCGTGATCTGGTAATGGGATATGAAGACCGGACGATGATTACTCTCAAGCTCTTCGGGCTGATCAAAACCCTCGCCGGCAACCAACCTGAACTGACGGTGGCACTCAACGGTCATCGACGAGTCAAAGATGTCGTCGCCGTGCTGGAGACGATGTATCCGCGAGTCGCAGAGCTGATCCATACCAAACGCGTGCTGATCTCGGTGAATCAAGAGATCGCTCAGGACAATACGGAAATTCACGAAGGTGATGAAGTGGCGCTCTTGCCGCCGTTTGCCGGCGGCGCTCATAACATGGACACGCTCGCAGATGAAGCCGTATTGGTTCGCGTGCAGCGAGAAAATTTTTCCCTTGATGTGGAAATCGATCGGGTACGGAGGCGATCCAAGCGAATCGGGGGGATCGCCACCTTTTTGGGGACCGCGCGCGACTGGTCAAAAGGCCATGCAGTCAGCGGGATTACTTTTGAACACTATGAGGGAATGGCGCAAAAGAAATTGCGCGAGATCCGGGAGCGGGCACTCAAGCAGTTTGGTGTGCTCGAAGTCCTCATTCTGCATCGATATGGAACGATCGAAATAGGGGAAAATATCGTCTTGATCGTCGTCGGCTCGGAGCACCGAGCGGAAGCCTTTCGCGCTTGCCAATGGTGCATCGACGAGCTCAAGCAAATTACGCCGATTTGGAAACTCGAGCAGACCCCGGAAGGGCAGGTGTGGGTCGAGGAACATCCATGATCCCGCTATCTGGAACCGACGACGCCACTGCGGTTCGAGACAGGTTCAACCGTCCCCTCCAAAGCCTTCGCATTTCCGTCACCGATCGATGCAATCTCCGCTGCCAGTACTGTATGCCGGAAGAGGAATATTCCTGGCTCCCTCGCCAGACTCTCCTCACGTTCGAAGAAATCGCCGCGCTCACCGATCTTTTTACCGATGTCGGCGTGGATAAAGTGCGTTTGACCGGTGGTGAGCCGCTGATGCGACGGGACTTGCCTCGGCTGATCCATCGACTGACCAAAAACCGCCGCTTGAAAGATATAGCCCTCACGACCAACGGCATACTATTAGGCGATCAAGCGCAAGCCCTGTACGATGCCGGCCTGCATCGCGTCACGGTGAGTTTAGACACGCTGCGTCCCGAGCGATTCAGAGCGCTGACCCGGCGCGACTCCTTCCAACAAGTATTGGAGGGCATCGAGACGGTCGCTCGAATTGGATTTCCGCAGCTCAAGCTGGATACCGTGGTGATGCGTGGGTTCAATGACGACGAGCTGGCTCATCTCATCGAATATGGGACCCGTGTCGGAGCGGAGGTGCGGTTTATCGAATATATGGATGTCGGCGGGGCGAACGACTGGTCGGCCGACAAGGTGCTCTCGCGGGCGATGATGTTGAAGAGCCTCTCACAGCGCTACGGCGTCATTGAACCGATTATCGAACAGAGTTCCGCTCCGGCCCAGCGTTTTCGTCTGCCGGATGGCGCCACATTCGGCATCATTCCTTCCACCACCACGCCCTTCTGTTCAACGTGCGATCGAAGCCGGTTGACCGCAGATGGCATGTGGTATCTCTGTTTGTATGCGAAGCAGGGCATGGATCTGCGCCAGCCTTTGCGTGCCGGTCTTTCTCGTGAGGACATGCTGTCGCGCCTTCGATCCGTGTGGGAAGCCCGGACGGATCGTGGAGCGGAAGAACGGAAAGAATTGGAACAGACCGGCGTGAGAGGGCGGCTCATCGGCATCGAAAAGCTTCGAGAGGATCCGCATCTCGAAATGCACGCGCGCGGGGGATGAGCGGATTCGAAAAGCGTTCGACGGTCGAGGTTCAACGTTCGGGGATTAAAATTTCCGGAAAAGAACCTCGACCGTCGAACCTTTTTCTTCTTTCTCGGGCCGGTGACCTAACCATGCCTGATGTGCAATTCCTCACTATCTTGGGACTCGGATTTGTGTTGGGGGCTCGGCATGCGCTGGATGCCGATCACCTTGCCGCCGTGTCGACGATTCTTGCCAAGCGTCCGAGCTTACAGACCTCTGGATTTATCGGGTTGTGCTGGGGAGTAGGCCACACGCTGATGCTGCTCCTCATCGGGGTTGCCGTCATTCTTCTGAAAGTGACCGTTCCCGAGTCACTGGCTCAGACATTGGAATTCGGGATCGGTATCATGCTCGTGGCCTTGGGTGGCTCGCTGGCCTGGTCCCTTTATCAGGAGGGGTGGCATCTCCATGCGCACGAGCACGACGGTGAACGGCATCTGCATCTCCATAGCCATCAAGAAGACAAACACCATCGCCATCATCACTGGATGCATCTCTCTGTGCGTCCCTTGCTCATCGGCATGTTGCATGGAATGGCGGGCTCCGCGGCGCTCATGCTGATGGTGCTCTCCACCGTGCAGACCCTGTGGCAAGGCATTGCCTACATTCTCATCTTCGGCATCGGTTCGATCATCGGGATGGTGCTTCTCGGTCTGCTCATCAGTGTGCCGTTGGTATTTTCTGCGGCATTCGGGCGGCGAGTGCAGCATGTCGTTCAGGGATTGGCCGGTCTCGGCAGTATCGTGCTGGGGTTGACGATGATGGTCCGCATTGCCGCTTCAAGTTTTTAGTTTTTCATTCTCAGTTCTCAATTCACGGGCTCAACCGAAAATTAAGAATTGAAAATTTAAAACCAGTGTCCTGCCCAACCTTCCCGCCCCATCGAATAGGAAAAAATAATGACCTATGCTATCCTGTCCCCGGCAGTGCAATTGTGTCAAACGCTCGTCGGCCTTCCGGTTACATTGACGGGTGAGCGGTATTCCAATCGTTAAAAAACGACTGGTTCCGCACTATCGGCGCTCTATGATCAACGGACGGTTTCAACTCCGACTCGAGCCGGTCACCTTTCTCGGCGTGGGTCAGGAGGCAACGGTTTAGAAGCATCATGGAGAATTCAACGGGTATGGCTGCAGTCGTCTTTTATTCAGCACTCATCGTTCATTCGTTGGTGAACCGTGGCCTGGTTTAAGAAGCAAAAAGGCAGCGGGCCGCCTACCGCACCGCGGTCAAAGTCTGTCGAAGGCATGTGGTTGAAGTGCAACCATTGCCGTGAGATCGTCTATCGTAAGGAAGTCGATCGGAATAACAAGGTGTGTCCCAAGTGCGAATATCACTTTCCTATTTCGGTGTCCGAACGCATCGCGCTCCTGACGGACTTAGGGACGTTCAAGGAATGGGACTCGAACGTCGAGCCGTCCGATCCGTTGGAGTTTACCGACAGCCGATCGTATCGCGATCGTCTGAAATCGCAGCAGGAGAAGACGGGACGAAAGGATGCGCTTGTCATCGGCGAAGGGGCGATTAACGGCCGCCGAACCGTATTGGCGGTGTTCGATTTTGGCTTTATGGGCGGCAGCATGGGATCTGTTGTCGGAGAGAAGTTCTGCCGAGCGGCGGAGAAGGCGCAAGCGGGAAGCCTGCCCTTGGTGCTGGTCACGACCTCCGGAGGGGCTCGCATGCAGGAAGGGATTCTATCGTTGATGCAAATGGCGAGGACCTCCGCGGCGGCCGCCAAACTTGGGGAAGCGCGAGTTCCTTTTGTGTGCATTCTTGCTGATCCGACCTTCGGCGGTGTGACCGCCAGCATTGCAATGTTGGGCGATGTCATTATAGCCGAGCCCAAAGCCCTCATCGGGTTTGCCGGCCCTCGTGTCATTGAGCAGACGATTAAGCAGCAGCTTCCCGATGAGTTTCAGCGGGCGGAGTTTTTGCGCGACCATGGTATGGTCGACATGATCGTGGAACGAAAGCACCTCAAGGAAGCTCTCAGTACCTTGCTGGGCCATCTGTCATAAACAGGCCAGGGGCGAGAGGCAATAGGCGAGGGCTACAGAAAATGCATTCATTCTTTCACCACCTGCCTCTTGCCCCTTACCCCTCGCTCCTCGCCTTTCTGACGCTATGACCTACGCCGCCTCGCTTCAGTTTTTGTACAGCCTTCAAACGCACGGCATCAAACTGGGCCTCGATACGATCGAGGCGCTGCTCGACCGGATAGGCCGGCCGCACTGTCGCTATCCGACACTTCACATCGGCGGGACGAACGGCAAAGGATCGACCGCGGCGATGGCGGCATCGATGCTTCAGGCTGCAGGACATCGTGTCGGCCTCTATACCTCCCCCCATCTTGTCGATTTTCGTGAACGGATTCGTGTCGATGGCCGACTGATACCAGCGGATGCGGTTGTAGACTGGACTGAACGTCTTCGCGCAGCCATGGGTGACACGCTCGCTCCGACCTTTTTTGAATTCACGACCGCCATGGCGTTCGGGTATTTTGCCGACATGGAGGTGGGGGTGGCCGTCATCGAGGTAGGGATGGGCGGCCGATTCGATGCGACGAATGTGCTGATGCCGCTCGCCTCCGCCATCACCAATGTGACCTTGGATCATGAAGCCTATCTTGGTCGCACCGTTCCTGCCATTGCATTTGAAAAGGCCGGCATTATCAAGCCCCATGTGCCGGTGGTCGTGGGGCGAGTCGGTCCGGATGCATGGGCGGTGATTGATCAGGCAGCAGCAAGCCGGACGGCATCCACCTATCGATGGCAAACGGCATTTCATACGGTGGGCAATCCCTTAACAGGTTTTATCTATAAAGGAATGTCCGTCTCCTATGCCGACCTCGTCTGCCCGTTGCCCGGGCAACATCAATTAGAGAATGCCGGCTGTGCAGTGGCCCTCATCGAGCTGCTCTCCGCGCGAGGAGTTTCCATGACGGAACATGCCGTGCGTGTCGGGCTTCGGACCGTCTCCTGGGAAGGGCGGCTCGAAGTCGTTGAGCACGGTCCCGATCTGATTTTGGACGGCGGGCATAATCCGGCTGCCGGTACTGCCGTGGCCGAATATCTTAAGCACTATCGCATGCATCATCCGGCGGCGCGAGTCATTCTGGTCGTCGGATTCATGCGGGACAAGGACCGGGCCGGATTTTTCAACGCTGTCCTGCCGGCCGCTGATGAAGTGGTCTTGACCCATGTCAACATGGCGCGCGCGGCAACGATCGAAGAAATTCACGAGACGTTGCAGGGGTGGCCCGGTCATATCCATTCCGCTTCCAACCCGGTGGAGGCGCTGGCATGTGCCCGTCGGCTCGCGAGTCCTTATGATCTGATTTGTGTCACGGGATCCCTGATGCTCGTCGGCGAGGTGAAGGCGCTGTTGCGCGGATGCGACGTATCCCTCCTTCGTGGGTGAGATGGACTGGCGATTGAGGCGAACGCATGGTCCATCCGTATGCCTGCTGGTCTGTCTCCTATTTGCCGGGTTCACCGATGCACTCGTCTCGGCCGCCGAATCCTCTTCGGTAGCGGTCAAACCGACGTCAGGCTCTCCGATCGAAATCACAGCCGATCAAATTCAATACCTTCAAAATCTGGAAGTCTATGAAGCGGAAGGGCATGTCGTGGTCGCACAGGCCCAGCTTCGGCTGACCGCCGACCGGGTCACGCTCATGACGCTGTCGGGAACCATGATTGCGGAGGGGCACGTGCATTTGACCGATCCCACTGCGGATACGGAGGCGGAGAGATTGGAACTCGACGTCAACACGCAGGCGGGCGTCTTAACGAACGGGACGATCTTCCTGAAGCAATCCGATACGCTGCTCACAGGGCGATTGCTGCAACGATTTTCCGAGAGTCACTACCGGGCCAAAGACGGATCGTTCACGAATTGCGATGCCAAAGAGGGTCAGGTGCCGGCCTGGCGCTTTACGTTTAAAGATGTCGACCTCAATATTGGGGAAGGCATCTACGCGCGGTCCGTGCGGGTTTGCGTGAACGATGTGCCCATCATTCCCTTGCCGTCGATCCTGTACCCGATTCAAACGACCCGGAAAACCGGCTTTTTAATTGCCCAAATCGGCTATGACAATCGATTCGGGTTCAAGTATCGGCAGAGTTTTTTCTGGGCCATCTCGCCGAGCCAGGACGCCATCATTTCACCGACGTTTCTCAGCAATCGCGGCCAAGGGGTGGACCTGGAGTATCGCTATGCGATGAATAGTGTCACGCCGAACACCGTGAATCGCGGCCAGTGGCTGATGAGTTTCATCCAAGACACGCAGGTCAACAAGTCGCGGGCGCTGCTCGCAGGATTGCATCGGCAGGCCGTAAATGAGAATTTGAGCATTAATGGTCAAGTCTTTCTCCTGACGGATCCAAATTACTTGAACGATTTGAGCAATTCCGGCGTGCAACGCGCACTGCCCAGCGGCGATTCGACGCTGTACGTAAGCCAGCGATTCGATGTGGGGAATGTCTATTTGACGGGCCAATATTTTCAACCGTTGCAATCCGGCGGCAAGGACACGTTCCAACGGCTGCCTGAAATCGGCACCAATCTCATCAACCTGGCTCCGTTCGACGGGCCCATTCTGCTTGGGCTGGAATCCGGTCTCACGAATTTTTATCGGGATGTCGGGTTTACGCAAAATCGCGCCGATATCGTCCCGTCGATTTCTACCCGCATGTTGGACATCGGGCACGTCGTGGGATTGACGCCTCACGTCCGGTTCCGAGAGGTGTACTACAGCCATAATGTAACGGATACCGGCACGGCGCACCGTGAAACGTTTTGGGCAGCGCTTGAAGCGTCATCGAAGCTCAGCCGTCAGTTCCGTTACACAGGCAGCGGAAGCATGCAGCATACCATTGAACCGAAGATCATTTATGAGTTTGTCCCCGCGACGCCTCAAGCTAACATCGTGCAGATCGATGCCGTGGACGAGCTGCCGAAAAAAAACCTCATCACCTACTCGCTCAACAACCGGTTGTTCCAACAGACTTCCCGCGGGACTACCAGTTGGCTGGATGTCCTCTTCGCACAGAGCTATCATGTCGGCGAGACGCCGAATCGCACGCGCGATTTCTTCTTCACCGGCACGCCGCTCTTCGGGTCGTTGACCCAGCCGCTTCAGCCGCCCACGGTGCCGGTTCATACCAATAAGTTTTCCGATGTGTGGGCCAGGACTGTCTTCGGCAATCCGATCGGCGCGATCCGCGCGGTGGACCAGGTGCTGACCTTCGATGCGTTTTACGATCCCTATCGGAACATGTTCAGCCAGTTCAATACGGATCTGCGTTTTCAATATCAGCGAGAGTGGTATGCAGAAGTCGGGCAGCGGCACACACGCGAAGGCGTCCGCCCGCGGCGCGGCGATATCTGGAATCCAATTTCCTTTAATGAAGTCTTCGCGCCCACGCATGAACTGAACTTTCTGACGCTCGCGGGCGCATTTCGCGGCCCATTCGGTCTCACGTTCGGCGCGAAAACCTATTATGATGTCCAACATGGGGGAAGTCCGGAAACGGACGTCGTGGCCTTGTACCGGAATCCGTGCCAATGCTGGTCGTTGGGCCTGTACTATATCCGATTTCCGGATCGCGTCCAGTATAACTTCATGCTGACGCTTACCGGAATCGGAACGACGGAGAATTTCGGCACGCAAATTATGAAATATCTCCTGCAGCCGCTGCTCGTAGGAGAACGCGCGCTTCCCTGGTCGTCTCCCTACGGACAGCGGATCAGCACGGCGACGCCGTCTACCGGCATTCAGCCTTGACAAGATGCGGCCGAATCTGCCATTCATCGATTCCTGCACGGTGGCCTTGCTCGGATAACTTTTATCTCCTACGGCGGGGTATCGTTCATGCTGCCGGAACACAAACATGACATGACCGCGGATGATGTCATTCGCGTCAATGATCAGTTTTATATCTTATCGACGTCGTCCATGGCGGACGATCGGACGCGGGTGCTCAAACAGGACGATACGTTCGTAGTGTTCGACCGGCACGGCGATATTCGTCCTGTGGGGCTCGGGGTGCAAGGTCTCTACCATGAAGGGACGAGGTTTTTGTCTCGTTTAGAGTTGAGGCTGGGCAAGGATCGCCCGATGCTGTTGAGCTCGACCGTCAGAGACGATAATGCTCTGTTGGCGGTCGACCTGACGAATCCGGATTCGTATGTGAACGGTGAAGTGCTGATCCCGCGCGGCACGTTCCATATTTCGCGCACGATATTTTTGTGGCAGGGGAAATGTTTTGAGCGGTTGAGCCTGATCAATTATGGGCTTGTGCCCGTGGATCTCTCCTTTTCCTTGAAATTCGAAGCCGACTTTGCCGATATTTTTGAAGTGCGCGGCTCGAAGCGCCCACAGCGCGGTCGGCGGCTGGCGGATGCAGTCGACGGCGGGACCATTCTGATGACCTATGATGGGCTTGACGGCATCGTGCGTCGCACACGGCTGACTTGCACGCCGAACCCGACACGCCTCGCCGGCTCGGAGGCCTATTTTGATACGCCGCTTCCAGCCAAAGGCGAGATCACCTTTTTTTTGACGATCTCATGCGAAACTCCTGCGTCGATCATTCATCCTGTCGCCTATCAAGGTGCCCTCTCCGAAGCGTCCCATGTCTTGTATGAAGCAAAACGGGGCGCATGCCACATCTATACATCCAACGAAGGGTTCAATGATTGGTTGAATCGCTCCTTTGCCGATCTTCAGATGATGAATACCGACATGCCGCAGGGGCCCTATCCCTACGCGGGCGTTCCATGGTTCAGCACGCCTTTCGGCCGCGATGGCTTGATTACGGCGTTAGAATGCCTCTGGACCAAACCGGAGATGGCCAGAGGCGTCCTTTCCTATTTGTCCTCGTCGCAGGCGATCTCGGTCATTCCTGAACAGGACGCGGAACCCGGAAAGATCCTCCATGAAGCGCGTAGCGGGGAGATGGCGGCGTTGGGAGAAATTCCATTCGGACGTTATTATGGCAGCGTCGATTCCACCCCCTTGTTTATCATGCTGGCCGGCGCGTATTACGAGCGCACCGGCGATTTGCCGTTCATTCGAACCATCTGGCCGCATGTGCAAATGGGCTTGCGGTGGATCGATACGTATGGGGATGTGGATGGCGACGGATTTGTCGAATATGCCCGGCATTCCAAGAAAGGGTTGGTTCAACAGGGATGGAAGGACTCCGCCGACTCGGTGTTTTACGACGATGGCATATTGGCGGAGCCCCCGATTGCGCTGTGTGAAGTGCAAGGCTACGTCTTTGCGGCGAAACGGATGGCGGCTCAATTGGCACTGGCGCTCGGTCATCCGACAGAGGCCGCGGATCTCTGGCGACAAGCGGATGCGCTCCAGCGGCGGTTCGAAGCGGCCTTTTGGTCCGAGACCTTATCGACGTACGTCTTGGCCTTAGACGGCCAGAAGCGCCCGTGTCAGGTGCGCACGTCGAATGCCGGGCATTGCTTGTTGACAGGCATCGCGGGGACCGAACATGCGTCACGGGTGGCGCAGACGCTGTTGAGCGAAGATCTTTTCTCCGGGTGGGGCATTCGGACGCTCGGGTCGGCGGAAGTTCGCTACAATCCGATGTCCTACCATAATGGCTCGGTGTGGCCGCATGACAATGCGCTCATCGCGTGGGGCATGGCTCGCTATGGCTTCAAGGAGCCGGTGCACAAAATCCTCACAGGTCTGTTCGATGCGTCCTTATTTATCGATCTCCATCGTCTCCCCGAGCTGTTTTGCGGGTTCGTTCGCCGGCCGGGGGGAGGTCCGACGCTCTACCCGGTCGCGTGCGCGCCGCAAGCCTGGGCTGCCGGGTCTGTGTTTCTCTTGCTGCAGGCTTGTCTTGGGCTGTCGATCCATAGCGCAGAAGAGCGGATTCGCTTTACCGGTCCGACATTGCCGGAGTTTTTGAAAGAAGTGCGGATTGAAAATCTTCGAGTCGGCAAGGCGACCGTCGATCTGTTGCTCCAACGTCACCCGCAAGACGTCAGCGTCCGCGTGCTTCGCATGGATGGACAGATTATGATTGAAAAATTAGGAGCCGGGCAGATGTCGAGCCGTTCGATCAACTCGCAAGTTTAGCTCCATAATTTCATGACACACACGGCGATACCGCGACACTGGACGATTGCCGCGCTGTTCTGCGCGATGATGCTAGGGACGAATTGGTCGGGCGGAACGGTTGAAGCGGGAGAGCATTCACGCGATCGCTTGCATCGAGCCAAAGTATTCTTGGCGGCCGGAGATTACCGCCATGCCTTGGAGGCCTGTTTACAGGAACTCGCCGATTCACCATCGGTCGAAAGTTACGTGTATGTCACGTACATGTATCATGCCATCGATGGGTATATCGACCATTTAGCGGATACCGATCGATGGGTTGGGATTGAGCAACTCTACGTCAATCTCACGTTTCAAGGTCCGCAAGACCTTGTAGACCCCCCCGAAGTGCTCGCCCGTATCGCCAAAGAAATCATTCAGGGCAGTGTGCGGCGCCAGTCGGATGTAACGGCGGCGATGGCGGCTCGATTGGATGAAGCGACGGTGGCCAAACTCTGGAAGCAACAAAAAGCCTGGCGTGCGGAAAAGCCGGACCGGTGGTGGGCAGGTGTGCCGCCGGAGTGGAACTGGTGAGGAGAAGGGGGAACGCCGTGAGGGCCTTTGTGCTCGCGCAACGCGCACGATAAGAATGTGCGCGTTGGACGCGCAGTAGGTTGGAAGAGGGGAAAAAGGGCGGCGACGGAGCTGTCGCTTCCTTTATTTTTCGAACACCAGATGACGATTAGAACCATTTTCTCCGTGATCCAGATTCGTTCGTGGCAATGCGTCGGGTTTGCCGCCCGGTTGACAGTGAAAATAACGGTACGTTACGATGACTTCCTTGTGCAGGCTTGTTGAAGAAGGAGGTCGTTGTGGGAACGAATGCACTGAAAGTCGATGATGCCGGATGGGATACCGAAGTGATCAAGTCGCCGGGCTTGGTGATGGTTGACTTTTGGGCGGTGTGGTGCGGACCGTGCCAAATGGTGGCGCCGATCGTCGATGAATTAGCGACCGAGTATGCCGGCAAATTGAAAGTGATGAAACTGAATACCGATGAAAATCCCGAGGTCGCCGGCCGGTATCAGATCATGAGCATTCCCACGGTCCTGTTCTTCAAGAACGGCCAGCCGGTCGAAAAACTGATCGGCGCGCGGCCGAAAAAGCAATTCAAGGATATCATCGATCAACTGCTGACCCAATCCGCCTCACCGGCGTAGATGCAACGCTGAACGATGAATGCCGAACGATGAACGAGGGAATGAGCCATAGTCTTCCGATCGTTCAGCGCGCAGCGTTCATTGTTCATCGCTTGTCCTGATGCTCACCGAGTTGCGCATTACCAACTTCGCGCTCATTGATCGGTTGAGTCTTCAATTCGTTGCGGGCTTTCATGTGCTGACCGGTGAAACCGGAGCCGGGAAATCCATCCTTGTCGATGCCATTGCCGTCTTAGTCGGGGAGCGCGCCACGGCGGACCTGATTCGGTCGGATGCTGAAGAAGCGATTCTTGAGGCCTCGTTTAGTCTCTCCGCTTCTAATCCCGTGCTCGATGAACTCCGTGAGCAGGAGATCGTGGCCGCGGGTGAGACGGAGGTGATCGTTCGCCGGATTCTGTCACGCTCCGGGCGCCATCGGATCTATCTCAACGGAAATCTGGCTTCCCTCCATACGCTTCAGCGTCTCGCAGGTACATTAGTCGATATTCATGGACAGCACGATCAGCAATCCTTGCTGTCCGCCAAGACGCAGCTCGACCTGCTGGATGGATTTGGTCAATTGCTGGATCTTCGCGGACGTGTTTCCCGGCAGTATAAAGTATGGCGTGACGGACAGCAGGAACTAGCGGAAGCGGATCGGCTGTTTCATGAGCGGCGTGGGCAGGAGGAGCTCATTCGATTCCAATTCGGAGAGCTCGTGGAGGCCGACCTCAAGGCCGGAGAGGACGAGGCGTTGGAGGCCGAGCGTCAGCGTCTGGCTCACGCCCGCCGGTTGGCGGAACTCGGACAAGAAGCGTACAACCTATTATACGGGGACGATCAATCGGTCCTCGCCGGATTAGCCGGTATCGGAGAACGATTGACGGTTCTCGCCGGCATCGACCCGGAGCAGTCGGAATGGCCGGCCCTGTGCGAGGGCGTCGCCATACAGTTGCGTGAATTATCGCATCGACTGCATGCGTACCGGCAGCAACTGGATCAGGACCCCGACCGGCTGGCGCAAGTTGAAGAACGGCTGGATCGCATTCAGCGGCTGAAAAAAAAGTACGAGACGACCATCGAAGGACTGTTGACCAAAGCGGATAGGCTGAAGCAACAGCTCGAGGCATTCTCCTCTATGGAAGATCGTTGCGCGGCGCTAAGAGAGCGCGTCTCCCAAGACCGACGGGCCTTGACCACACTGGCTGAGCAATTGACGGCAGGCCGCGGACGGGCCGCCGAACGAATAGAAAAGCGAATCACCAAGGAATTGCTGGCGCTTCGAATGGATCAGACCCGCGTGCACATTCAGATCGTTCCCATCGAGGATGGCAGCCCCGGACCGATGGGACGAGACCGTATCGAATTTCTCTTTGCCGCCAATCCGGGGGAGCCGCCGATGCCCTTGGCCAAGGTTGCCTCCGGAGGCGAACTCTCCCGGCTCATGCTGGCCATCAAAACCGTCTTGGCGGAGACCGATACGGTGCCCGTGTTGATCTTCGATGAAGTGGACACCGGGATTGGGGGAGCCGTGGCCACAGTCATGGGGCAACGCCTTCGAGCGCTCGCCGGGTATCATCAAGTCTTCTGCATTACGCATCTTCCGCAAATCGCCTCCCATGCCACGTCGCATTGGCTCGTCGAAAAATCGATGGAGAAGAAGCGAACCGTCACTCGTGTTACGCCGTTAGATCGCGCCGGACGCGAAAGTGAAATCGCGCGCATGGTGGGAGGGCTTTCGATTACGAAAGCTGTACGGGAGACAGCGGCTCAAATGATGAGTGAAGCCGACCCGTCGCCCTAGGAAAGTGCTGAGTGCTGAGAGTTCAGTCAGCCGAACTCAAAATCCCCTAAGTCTACTCAACATTTATTCGCACGCAGAACTCAGCGCTTCACCTGCCCATGTCAGACATACCTGACGGCTGTGCTGTATTGCACCTACAGGAAAAAAGGCTGTTTTCCGATATGGGCTTGGCCTTTCCTTGCGTATGATCCCATCCGGTCGCCTGAGTCATTTCTCGGACAGAGTTCTGGGAAGGCCCTCGTCAGACGACGCAGAGACCGAGTCAGACCAACGCTCAATTCAGGACAACGTCGATGCTCTTCCTGCGATGACATGGCACCATCAGGATGTCATGCGTATTCTCATTCACTGATAGTCTCTATGCCACGTTCCAGTGTGAAGAGGAGGTGACAGTCGTGCATCAAAGGGGAAAGCAAATCATTGTCATGGCAGTCATATATGGTGGGCTATCTGTCTTGAGCGGAGCGGCATTCGCGCAGACGCTTGGGCCCCAAGCACCTCAATCAAGTGCTCCGCAGCCGAAACGTTCTCCCGCTCCGGGCGCCGATGGGCATGCGTCGGAGAAATTTGAAAAAGATTCATTGGTGGTGACATCGGAATATTATATTGGGCCTGAAGATGTGCTGGAAATCATCGTCTGGCGCAACCAAGATCTATCGAAGGTCGTGACCGTGCGCCCTGACGGCCGCATTTCGCTTCCCTTGCTCGGCGATATCGAGGCGACGGGCCTGACTCCCTCCGAACTGACCGCCAATATCGTCAATCGACTGAAGCAGTTTAAGGAGACACCGACTGTGTCGGTCATTCTCCAACAGGTGAATAGTTACGGCATCTATGTGTTAGGAGAAACACAGAAGCCGGGCCGCTACTATCTCAAGAGTAAGACGACGCTCTTACAGGCCATTACCATGGCCGGTGGGTTTACGCCGATCGCCGCACGTAACAAAATTGTCATTTTTCGCTGGGGCGAAGGCAAGAACGAGATCAAATTGAAAGCGAGTTATGACGACATTGTGCTCAGAGACGGCAACAATCAAAACTTTATCTTAAAGCCGGGGGATACGATTGTCGTGCCGGCCGAAACGATGGTTCTCACGCAATGAAAATACATGTGCAAGCCGGCCTCCTGATTGTCGGTCTTCTCGCAAGCGTGCTGGCCGCCTGCAATCCTTTCGATCCGAAACCGGAGCCTGCAGCCATCGCGAATGCGACCTATGCCAGCGGCGACTACAAAATTGGGCCTGAAGACGTGCTGGAAATTATCGTCTGGCGCAACCAAGATTTATCGAAAACGATTACCGTGAGGCCGGACGGAAAAATCTCTCTGCCGCTGATCGGCGACGTCCAGGCCGTCGGTTTGACGCCGGATCAACTGACGAAAGAAATTGTGAATCGGTTGAAGGAGTACAAAGAAAACCCCAATGTGTCGGTGGTCGTACAACAAGTCAACAGTTACGGGGTGTTTGTCTTAGGAGAAGTGGCGCATCCGGGGAAGTATCAGTTGAAGTCCTTTACGAGTGTGTTGCAGGCGGTGTCCTTGGCCGGCGGGTTTACCCCTTATGCCGCAAAGAGCAAGATGTTTCTCCTGCGTAAATTGCCGGACAAGGATGGCGAGGTTCGGATTCCGATCGACTACGATGAAATCGTGTCCGGAGAAGATTCTACCCACAATGCGATTCTCGTTCCCGGCGATACCTTGGTCGTCCCTTAATGATCCCTTTGGTATTCAGAAATACCGCGCTGAAGCGGGCAGAGGCCGGAGCCGTTTACGGATACCCAGGATGCCGGATGGTTCTCAATAACGATATCGTGAAACCATTTGCAACCGCCATGATTGTCTGTGCGTCACGTTTTGCAAGGAGTGGCGGGATTCCTTTCAACGTACATAATATGCCGTGGGATTACCATGCTTGAATTTGCCGACTACTTCGATGTGCTCAAAAAGCGAAAATGGGTGCTCTTGATTTGGCTTGTCGTGGGCCTCATAGGGGCCGGCGTCGCGTTTCTGCTGCTGCCCAAGGTCTATCGGTCCAGCACGCTGATTCTCGTGGAATCGCAGAAAGTGCCGACGGACTACATTAAGCCGATGGCCGTCGATACGATCGAAGAACGCCTCATCGCAATCCAGCAACAGATCATGAGCCGAACGTTGCTCCAGAAGATCATCGAAGAATTTCATGTGTATGACGATGAATTGAAACGCCAGGCCCTCGAGGATGTCATCGATCTCATGCGCCGGGATATCAAAATCACGATGGTCGACGACCGGTTCCATCGGAACATTCAGGCCTTTACCATCTCGTATGATAGCGATCAGCCGGCGCTGGCCATGCAGGTGACCAACAAGCTCGCCTCGCTCTTTATCGGTGAAAATTTGAAAGTCCGAGAGCAATTGGTCGAAGGGACCTCCGAGTTTTTGGAAGGAGAACTGCTGCGGGTCAAAGAACGATTGGATCGGCAGGAAGCAGAAATCAGCCTGTACAAACAGAAGCATATGGGGCAGCTGCCGCAACAGGAAGAGGCGATGTTCCGCACGCTCGATCGTCTCACCATCGAATTGCAAACTCAAAACGATATGCTGCGCATGTTGGTCGAACGAAAGGAGATCATGCGCGATGCCATCGAGACCTCCTCGGGCGCGACGGGTGGCGTCATTCATCTCTCGCCGAAAGGGCGCCTTCGTCAATTACGCGAACAGTTGGCACAACTGTTATCTGAATACAAAGACACGTATCCCGATGTCCTGCGTGTGAAGCGAGAAATAAAGGACCTGGAGGCCAGGGTGGCCCGAGGCCCCTCTTCGGACGATTTGGAAGAAGATGTCGTCGTCAGCGGGACAGACATGGATTCCCAGTTGCGCACGCTCGACGCGGAAATTAAGGTCCGACGCCATCGCGCCGGAGAGATTCAGGCGCAAATCAAATCGCTCGAACAACGGATGGAGCAGATGCCGATCCGCGAGCAAGAACTCAGCACCCTCTTGAGAGACTATGAGACGACGAATAAGCGGTATCAATCGTTGCTGGCGAATAAAGAGTCCGCCAAAATCACCGAGCAGATGGAAAAGCGGCAGAAGGGCGAACAGTTCCGCGTGCTCGATCCCGCCAACTTTCCCATTAAACCCGTGAAACCGGACCCGCTGCGGGTCTTCCTCGGAGGCATCATGGCCGGGCTGGTGTTAGGGGGCGGGACCATTTGGTGGCTTGATTTCAGGAATCTGCCCTTCCGTAGGCCGGAAGAAATCGAAAGCTCTCTCGGATTGCCGATGCTGGCCAGTATCCCCCACATGTTCATGATCGGAGGGCAGGATCGCAGCAACGGCCAAAACGGCACGCCTGCCCTCTCTGGGTGGCGACAGTGGCTCAACCGTGTCAAGCTCTTGCCGCTCAAAGCAGAAAACGGCAATGGAGCCTTGACGCATAAGCTGCCGACCGGAGGCAAATCGCAGCGCGTGCTGCAAGCGCATATGAATGCCTTGGGCGCCGAGCAATTCCGTGTCTTGGCCGGCCGCATCGTGCAGGTCCGAGAGAAAAAGGGCGCGAAGATCCTCGCCGTCACCAGCTCGTTGGCCGGGGAAGGAAAAACCACGGTAGCATTAGGTTTAGCGATTACCCTTGCCCGGGATTATCTTGAAGAGACAATTCTGATCGACGGCGATGTGCGCAATCCCGAGGTGTCGAGTCGTATGGGATTGCAAGATGAATCCGGCTTGATCAATGTGCTGGCCGGTGAGTGCCTGCTCAACGAGGCTCTCTATCAGCATACCCATCCCAACCTTCGCATTTTGTCGGCCGGTACCGTTGAGCACGGAAGCCGCGGACTGACCGCCACACGAGTGGGGATGCAGGAACTCTTGGCCGATTTACGCCGCCGCGGCGTCATTGTCATCCTCGATGCCCCGCCGATCTTGCCGATGGCGGATATGAATCTCTTTTCCGAAGTGGTGGACGGAATTGTGCTCGTCGTGCGTGCAGAGCAGACATCACAGGGAGTCGTTGCAGAGGCGCTGCGATTTCTCTCCGGCGGTAGTATCGAAGGCGTAGTCTTGAACGATCTCGTGACCCCGCGTCACCAATATTATGGCCGCTATGCCATCGCCGAACCGCCTCCTGTGCTGTGAGGCTACCATAAACATGGGCGCGCGAGGTTTGCCGATAGTTGCATTTGAAGGGTGGAAGTTCTTATGATAGGTGAAAATTCTTATGACATGGCGCGATAAGGACGCCAGATGACAGGGGCAACAAGGTGATCAAGGCCGATTCAGCACGCCGGTTTCCTCAATCGTACTGGCGGTATTCTCT
>DATEPO010000316.1:0-9102 GCA_035273145.1 Nitrospiraceae bacterium | reverse complement strand
TTGGCCTTTTCCCTCATTTTCGGCCGTCGCACGCTGTCCGGCTCCAACATCGGAGGCATCGCCGAAACCCAGGCGATGCTCGATTTTTGCGGCGAACATCACATTACCGCCGATGTCGAAGTCATCCCCATCCAGAAAGTCAACGAAGCATACGAAAGACTGATCAAGTCTGATGTGAAATATCGGTTTTCTATCGACATGGCGTCTCTCTGAATCGCGACACCAAGGAGCACAACGATCATGAATAAGAATGAATCGTACACCGGCAAGGTGGCGTTCGTGACCGGGGGAGCGAGCGGCATCGGCCGCGCGGCAGCGCTGGCGTTCGCCTGCGAGGGGGCCAGCGTCGTGGTCGCCGACGTGTCTGAGCAGGGCAACCAAGAGACGGCCCGACTGATCGAGAAGCAAGGTGGGCCGGCGCTCGCCGTTCGGTGCGACGTCACGCGGGCGGGGGACGTGAAGGCGGCCCTGGACAAGACCGTCGAAGCATTCGGGCGGTTGGACTTCGCGTTCAACAACGCGGGCATTGAGCCGAGGAAGCCGGTTCCGACTGCGGAGTACGACGAGGAGGAGTGGAACCGGATCTCGATACCGACCTCCGCGGCGTGTTCCTGTGCATGAAGCACGAGATTCCGCTGATCCTCAAGCAGGGAGGCGGCGCGATCGTCAACGTGTCTTCGGGGGCCGGGGTAATCGGCATCAAGGGCAGTCCCGCGTACACCGCCGCGAAGCACGGCGTGATCGGCCTCACCCGGGCGGCGGCCCTGGACTACGCCGCGCAGAACATCCGCGTCAACGCCGTCTGTCCCGGCTACATCGATACCCCAATGATGGGTCGCTTCACCGGGGGCACCTCCGAGGGGCGCGCCAAGGTGATCGCGGAGGAGCCGGTCGGACGGATGGGCAAGCCCGAGGAGATCGCCGCGGCCGTCATCTGGCTGTGCTCGGAAGCGGCCGCCTTCATGATCGGCCACGCCATGGTGATCGACGGCGGCCAAACTGTGCAGTGATTTCGGCTCCAACCGTGGGGCCGTTACAGTGAACGCGACGGCGTGGAACTCACGCCAGGCGGCTCGGCGGCGTTCATTGAAGACGCGACAACGGACTTGATATCCGGAGGAGATAGAACATGCGAGGAGCTGTTCTCTACGGCCCGCGCAATGTGCGTTTCGAGGAGCGAGCGGCCCCAACGATCATCAAGCCGACGGATGCCGTCATCAGGATGCTTTATTCCGATCACTTCCTCACAGAATCAGCATCGCATCGCCATAGCTATAGAATCGGTACCGCTCTTCAATGGCTTCCGCATAGGCTGCTCGGAGCCTCTCGACTCCAGTAAAGGCCGAGACCAACATCAGCAGTGTCGTACGTGGCAAGTGGAAATTGGTCAGCATCCCGTCCACCATGCGAAACCGGTATCCCGGGGTGATATAGAGCGTCGACTCACCGTCGTAGGGAGCGATGGCGCCTTTCTCGTCGCTTGCCGTTTCCAACGTTCTCACTACCGTCGTCCCAACGGCTATGATTCTCCCTCCTTTGGCCTTGACGCGCATCATGGTCTGGGCAGCTTCTTGAGAGACTTCGATGCGCTCAGGCAACATCTGATGATCTTCAACCCGGGAGGCCTTCACTGGACGAAAGGTCGCCGGTCCAACGTGCAACGTTATCGTCGCGATCGCTATGCCGCGAGCACCTAAGTCGGCGATTAGACGCTCGGTAAAATGCAATCCCGCCGTCGGCGCGGCAATCGAACCTTCTTCCCTTGCAAAATAAGTCTGATACCACTGAAGGTCTGAAGGCTCCGGCCCGCGTTTGATGTAGGGCGGAAGCGGCATGTGCCCGATGGTTTGAAAGAGCGCCCGGACCGGCTTGCCTGTGGTCATGCCGACTACAATTCTCGACGGTCCTGTTTCCAGCACCGTACAATACGACTCGGCATCCAATTCGATTACCTGCCCAACCTTTCCCCCTCCCTTCATTAAGACCTCCCACGTATTATTACCCCCGTCTTTGACAAAAATCATGTCGACTTTTCCTCCGCCCGGTCGTTTGCGACCGACCATGCGGACGGGAAGAACCTTCGTATTATTTACGACGAGCAGATCACCCGGTTCAAGGAGCGCAGGGAGATCGGTCACACGATGGTGCGCGCGCGCGCTGCGCTGCCGGGAGACGACGAACAGACGCGCTTGATCGCGTGGGTCCACCGGGCGATCCGCCACGAGAGTCGGATCGAAAGGGAAGTCAAATTCAGAGAGTAGCATTACGGATTGGAAAGACGGAGTGATGCGGTTTGTTTCAACTCAGTTCCGGG
The DNA here is from genome assembly GCA_035273145.1 of Nitrospiraceae bacterium. GTDB lineage: Bacteria > Nitrospirota > Nitrospiria > Nitrospirales > Nitrospiraceae > JAICXS01. The sequence goes on along the minus strand of DATEPO010000316.1, from coordinate 6,788 downwards.
AAAGTAATAGCGAAGGATCGCATCGTAGGGATAGCCTTGGCCGGCCAGTTCCTTCGCCCCCCATTGACACAGTCCCACGGCATGCCCGGAACCACGACCGGCAAAGACAACCATACGGCCCAGGGCTTCAATCTCGAACTGCGTGCTCGGAATCACGCTATATCCGACTGCCTTTCGAAAGTCTTGGCCGCGAAGAATGACTTCTCCATCGGAATGCAAGATTCGAATTTTATCCACGCGGCCCGCACGACTGTAGAGAAACGGCGTGACGGTGGCAATGGTTCCCACCGGGATACCTTGTTTTCTGAGCGATTGCTCAAGGGATAGCACCGGCAATTCAACCCGCCATTGGTAATAGGGAGAATTCTCATCGAACGGACATTCGACGCCCTTGAGGTACGGCAGATCTTTTGACCACACGTTCATCGCATCTTCGGTCGGTCCCGCCGCCGTGGAGGAAAACGCCGCAAGGATGGGGACGTCTTGGTATGTAATCACGATGTCCCGGGTCGCTTCAACCGCCTGCTGGACCCGCTCATCTACACCCTGACGACCTCGGTACACCTGATCTTGGGTACTGGCGACCACATCGAATTCGCGCCCGGCATTTGCGAGGCGCTGGTACAGGGCATAGGTCCGGGTGGCCACGGCCTGGACTTTGAGCGCTTCCAGATGCCAGCCGGCGCTCATTTCAGACGGCACCACTCCCTTCACATACTCTTCCATGTCTATATCGTTGATGATGAGCATCGCCCCATCTCGCGCCATGATCTGAAGCGCCCCGCCGATACGAAACGACTGCGAGGGCATACTAGACAACGGGAATTTCTTCACGCCGCCACCGGAGTCTCGGGTTGGAGCCGGTATCATCTGGCTCGTGATTACGACTGATAGATCTCCTCCGCGAGCATGAAACACCGCCACTGGAGAATGAACCCGCGTCCCATTCATGACGAGATGGCCTGCCGCAACCGACACCGTGACTGGGCGAGTCGCCGAACGTCGCTCACCATTGGCAAAGGTGACAATGAGCCCTCGATCGCCCTGGACCGTCACCTTCTTCGCTTGTTGCTCCAACAACACGCGGATAGATTGCGCTGCCGATACGGGGTCCGTAACACACCAGAACAGCACGGTCAGCATAATCCACAACACGTATCTCATAGGTTTACCGCTTAAGAAACAGAGAGATCAGATAGAGCACGACACTGAGCGCGACGCTGATCAGAATACTTGTTGCCAGCGGGAAATAGAACGTGACGTGATCGCGCTTGAAGAGAAAGTCGCCCGGCAGTTTACCGAGCCATCCGAATCCCGAGCCACCGGGCAGTTTGCCGAGGAGCATGATGAGGCCGCCGATGAAGACCAGCGCGATTCCCAGGACAAGCAGGAGCTTGCCCATGCCGCTCAGCTCAGGCACGGTTACCTCACGAGCAGTTCCGCGATCTGCACAGCATTCGTCGCGGCTCCCTTTCGGAGATTGTCGGCGACGACCCAGAGGTTCAACCCATTGGGAATCGATTCATCTTCCCGAATGCGTCCCACGTAGACATCGTCTTTCCCCGCTACATCCAACGGCATCGGGTAGATCTTATGCTCGGGATCGTCGTACAGCATGACGCCCGGAGCCGTCGAAAGAAGGGCCCGCGCCTCATTGGCGGTGATCTTGCGTTCAGTTTCGATATTCACCGCCTCTGAATGACCGACATACACCGGGACCCGGACCGTCGTGGCCGTCACTTGGATTGAAGCATCCCCCATGATCTTTCGTGTTTCGTTGACCATTTTCATTTCTTCCTTCGTATATCCGGATGGAAGAAAATCATCGATATGTGGAAGGCAATTGAAGGCGATTTGGTACGGGTAGACTTTCGGTTCCGCTGCCCGGAAGCTTAGGAGATCCCGGCACTCGTCCATGAGTTCATCCATGGCTTCTTTGCCCGTCCCGGAGACTGCCTGAAAGGTCGTCACGACGATGCGCTTAATTCGAACCCGATCGTGCAACGGCTTGAGTGCGACGACCATTTGGATGGTCGAACAATTCGGATTGGCGATAATATTTCGATGGTGTTCGAGATCATGCGGGTTGACTTCCGGCACGACGAGCGGCACATCCTTGTCCATTCGCCAGGCCGAGCTGTTATCGATGACCACTGCTCCCGCCTTCGCCGCAATGGGAGCATATTCTCGGCTCACCTCGGCGCCGGCGGAAAATAAGGCAATGTCGATTCCAGCAAACGAATCCTTTGTCAACTCTTCAATCGTGACATCCTGATCCCGGAACAAGACTGTTTCACCGGCAGAACGCGCGGAGGCGAGAGGGAGCAGCGTTTCAACCGGAAACTTGCGCTCCTCCAGGACCTCCATCATCTCAGCGCCGACCGCACCGGTTGCCCCGACCACGGCGATACGGTAGCCATTCTGTTTTCGTTTCACCATCATTCACCTCGGGAATGCAAAATCCAAAATGCAACATTAAAAATAAGCGGAGAGCGCCGTTTTAACTGTGCCTCAATTTTGCATTTTTCATGTTACATTCTGCATTCGCGTTATGCGGCGATGAGCCGGATGCGGTGATTGAACGTATCGGCAATATAGATATGGCCATAATGATCCACCGCCACGCCGAATGGATAGTTCAAGCCGGCCTCAAGCGGCACGCCGCCATCCCCACTGTATCCCGCATGGCCGATGCCGGCCACACGGGTGATGATCTTTTTCTGTCGATGCCAACGCCGAATGAGGTGGCTGTCGGAGTCGGTCATCAAGAGATGTCCGTCGACATCGACTGCAATCCCATACGGGCGTGAGAGACTCGTAGAAAACTCATGCGGATTGCCTTGATAGCGATACTCATTGCCGTCTCCCGCCACCGTCGTCATGATCCCCGTTTCTGCATCAATTTTCCGAATCCGCCCGTTAAAGGTATCCGCGATGTAGAGTGTACCATCGACATCCACGGCCAGACCGCTGGGGCCGGATAGACACGCCTCGTGGCCGGGCATGCCGTCGCCGGAATATCCGGCTTCTCCTGTGCCGGCGATCGTCGTGATCGTCCCGGTCTTGAGATCGATTCTGCGCACTCGATGATTACTCTGATCGGCGATGTACAGATGACCTTTTTGATCCAATGCCAATGCCGTTGGTTCGTTGAGCGCGGCTGAAATTGCCGGTCCCCCATCGCCGGACCATCGCTTTTGACCCGTGCCTGCAATGGTCGTGATGATGCCGCTCTCCGCATCAATCTTCCGGACACGGTGGTTCATCGTATCCGCGATGTAGACATGCCCGTGCTCATCGACGGTCACGGCGCCCGGGAAATTTAAGAGCGCCTCTACGGCACAACCGCCGTCGCCACTAAAGCGTTTCGTTCCTGGTTGCGTACCGGTCACGAACCGGACGGTTCCGCTGACGTCTCTGGACTGCGTAAATCTGGACGTCACCTCTGGCGTCGGTCCACCCAAGGGATCGTCCTCATCCATCGGAAGAGGATCGTCGTGCACATCGGCACGATCGTCGCCTGCGACAGATTTCGTCGGACGGCCGGCAATCGTGGCAATCACACCGGTCTTGAGGTCAACCCGCCTGATGACGTGATTTTCTGAATCAGCAATGTACAGATGGCCGGCGCGATCGACGGCAATGTTTTTCGGCTCGTTGACACTGGCCGTGACGGCCGGCCCGCCGTCGCCGGCATGAGCGGCCTCGCCATTACCCGCCACTGTGTTGATCATTCCTGGCTTTGTTGACATGGCCATAGGACTTCGCTTAGCTCTGAGTCAGATTCCTCAAAATCGCCTCGCCCATTTCTACCGTCCCGACCAATTGGCATCCCGGGCTCTGAATATCTTTTGTGCGATAGCCTTGCTCGAGAGCACGGAGAATCGCCTGCTCAATGGCCTCGGCTTCTTTATCCAGGTGAAAGCTGTAGCTCAACATCATGGCGGCCGACGCGATCGTCGCGATGGGATTCGCGATGTTTTTTCCCGCAATGTCGGGAGCGCTACCGTGAATCGGTTCATACAGACCCACGCGCGCCCCGATGCTGGCCGATGGTAGCATCCCAATCGAGCCGGTCAGCATGGCTGCTTCGTCGCTCAAAATATCTCCGAACATATTCGTGGTCACAATCACATCGAATTGTCTTGGGTTCCGCACGAGCTGCATCGCGCAGTTGTCCACATACATGTGACTCAATTCAACATCCGGATAACCTTTATGCACGTCGATCACGACCCGTCGCCAGAGTTCGGACGACTCCAACACATTGGCCTTGTCGACTGAGGTCACCTTGCGCTTCCGCTTTCTCGCCGTCTCGAAGGCCACCACCGCGATGCGCCGAATTTCCTCCGTCGTATACACTTCCGTATTAATGCCGCGTTCGCCGGTCGGCGTCTTCTCGATGCCTTTCGGCTTGCCGAAATACATGCCGCCGATCAATTCTCGCACCACGAGGAGATCGATTCCTTCAATCACCTCGCGCTTCAACGACGACGCATCGGCCAGCATGGAATACAACTTGGCCGGACGCAAGTTGGCAAACAAGCCGAGTTCTTCCCGAAGACCCAGCAGCGCCCGCTCCGGCCTGAGACTGTAATCGAGTCCCTCCCATTTCGGGCCGCCCACGGCGCCCAACAGCACGGCATCGCTTTCCTTTGCCAATGCCAAGGTGGCTTGCGGAAGAGGCACGCCGACCTTGTCGATTGCATGACCGCCGACGTCACCGGTCGGGAACTCAAATGTGTGGCCGAATCGTTGAGCCACTGCCTTCAGCACTTTTACTGCCTCAGGAACGATCTCGCGCCCAACACCATCGCCGGCTAGCACAGCAATCTTCGCTTTCAACTCAGATCTCCTTTGTACGTTGACCTTCACCGGTCACTGTTACTCCGAGATACGTTCGTCTTCAGGTTTCCATGCCGGATCGACGAGACATAAGAATTCCATGGCTGAGTCATCAAGATTCTCTACCCACTGTTCGACGCCCGGCGGCACATACACAATCATGCCCGGTTCGATGGATATCGTTTGGCCATCGAGGTGAAACATCCCCCGGCCCGTCAGAAAATAATACACCTCGGACGAAGACAATCGGTGCCGCTTGGAATGAGCGCGCGGCGCTAATGTTCCATGCGCTAAACTGTAACCAATCTTCACCGGAGCGCGAGCAGGATGCAGCAATTCGCGCAGATGGGTGTGATCGCCGGCAAGGAATTCTTCGCACTCCTTGAGTCTTCTGACAATCACTGTGCTGGCTCTCCCTTTCGAAGGAAAGAACTCTACAGTGGCGTCATCCTCCAAATCAAGCCGACGTTTCCGGGTAGATTCGGTTTTTGGATGCCCAATAGGCCAGCTTATTGAGGCCGCTCAGATAGGCTTGCGCAGACGCCACGATAATATCCGTATCGGCGCCATGGCCCGTCACCGTCTTGCCATTTTCTTCCAACCTGACGGCAACTTCGCCCTGTGCATCCGTGCCACCCGTGATCGCCTTGACTGAATACGACAGCAACCGGCTTTTGGTCTGTGTCATAGCGGCAATCGTGCGATAGACGGCGTCCACCGGACCGTCCCCCGTTCCATTCTGTTTCACCGAGCGACCTGCAACCTCCAGTTCGACCACGGCCGTCGGGACTTTTCCGGTTCCACTTTCAATCAAGAGCGACGTCAGCATGAATTGTTGATCGATCTTGGCGATTTCTTCGGAGACGATGACTTCGAGATCTTCCTCGTAAATCTCCTTCTTTTGATCCGCCAGGCGTTTAAACCGCTCGAACGCATGATTGAGTTCGGTCTCATTCAACTTATATCCCAGCTCTTCGAGCCGTTGCCGGAACGCATGCCGGCCGGACAACTTGCCCATAACCATCTTGCTTTGGGTCAATCCAATCGACTCGGGGCGCATGATCTCGTAGGTGCTCTTCTCTTTCAGCAAGCCGTCTTGATGGATGCCGGAGGTATGGGCGAACGCATTGGCGCCGACAATAGCTTTGTTGGGTTGGACCACCATGCCGGTAATCTTGCTCACAAGCCGGCTGGTCTTTGAAATTTCCTCCGTGACGATGGCGGTGTCCGCCCCGTAGGAATCCTTGCGTGTTCGCAATCCCATGACGACTTCTTCAAGCGAAGCATTCCCTGCCCGTTCACCGATGCCGTTGATCGTGCATTCCACTTGGCCTGCGCCCTCCGCTACAGCCGCCAAAGCGTTGGCAACGGCCAGCCCTAGATCATTGTGGCAATGCACCGAGATGACCGCGCGATCGATGTTCTTCACACGCTCACGGACCCTGCGTATCAAACACCCGAATTCTTGGGGAGTCGTATATCCAACCGTATCCGGAATGTTCACAGTGCCGGCTCCGGCCTCGATCGCCGCTTCGACGACTTCGCAAAGATAATTTGGATCGGACCGGCTCGCGTCCATGGGAGAAAATTCCACATCCTCCACAAAACCTCGCGCGCGCTGCACCATGTCGACCGCCCGCTTCAACGCCTCTTCGCGGGTCATGCGAAATTGATGCTTGAGATGGATGTCGGACGTCGAGAGAAACGTATGAATACGGACCTTCGGCGCGCCCTTCAAGGCGTCCCAGGCGCGATCGATATCTTCCGGCCTGGCACGGGCGAGGCTGCAAATCGTCGGCCCTTCGACTTCATTTGCGATCCGCCGAACCGCTTCAAAATCGCCCGGCGAACTATAGGCAAATCCCGACTCGATGATGTCGACATTCAGCCGAGCAAGCTGCTTCGCGATCATAATTTTTTCTTCCACATTCATGCTCGCGCCC
>DATEPO010000315.1:0-11192 GCA_035273145.1 Nitrospiraceae bacterium | reverse complement strand
TGCAATGTATGCCGCCACGGCTTCTGCAATGGACCACGGAATCGACGTCGCCGGTCCAGTGCACCTTGACGATCTCCTTCCAGCCGGACAATGAGTCTGCCACATGCTTGAAGATAGATCTCCAGTACAATCACCTCGCTGGAGCGCTTGGGCATGGCCTCTCTGATGCGGAGGGTGAAGACGCCCAGGCGATGCTCGAGCACGATATGCAGAAAATGAAAATGCTCATCGAGAAAGAAAACGGCCGCGCGACGTCGCCGGAGCCGGCCTCCGGGGGTGAGTTTCGCTCTGCGTCTTAGCGCATCTCTCGAAACGGTTGTAGGCAGGCTCATGACTCAATCAGATTAGGAGGACATATGGAAACATTAGTGGCAGCTTTGAAGCACGTCGCGAAGGATATCTTTAAAGTGGGGATCATTGCGTATGACGTGGCCGCGGACGCGGTCGCACATACGACCGAGACGATCAAAGATTTGGCGGCCGAGGCACGCGCGGAAGTCGATGGAGGAACATCGAACGCGATGGGAACCGCACCGACAGGCGAGCAGTCGACTGCGAACGGGACGAGCAGCCATACGGCCACGGTGAAGGAATCGGTGAGCCGATAACAATTCCATGCCGGCGAGATAGGGTACGAACGAGGAATGAAGTCGATCATACCTGGTCCGTATAGTCGAAAGAGGACAGGCGAGTGCCGTTCTCTAGAGGCCGAGCTTGCTCAACAGGAAGGCGAGCAGAAAGCCGGACACGGCAATGAGCCCTGAGAAATGTTGGGCATGCTCAAACGCTTCGGGAATCATGGTATTGACCACCATGGCGAGAATGGCGCCGGCGCCGAGCGCAAGCGTAGCAGCAATAATCTGAGGCGACGCGGAACTAAACAAGACATTCCCCGCCACCGCCGCCACACCTAAGACAAAGGCAATCCCGCCCCATACACCGAAGGTATAGACGACGCTCCGACCGGCATGTCGCATGCCGGCCGCGCTGGACAGGCCTTCCGGGATATTGGAGAGAAAAATGGCGATGACGGCGACTTTACTGACGTGGTGCCCATGAAGGAGGCTCAGCCCAATGACAATCGATTCCGGGATGCCGTCCAACAGGGCCCCCATCGCCAACGCGGATCCGCTACCGGGCTGCGATTCCTCCGACGGTTGCTGATCTCCTGACTGCTTTCGCGTCTGCGCGCCTTGTTGAGCCAAATACCAGTTCGGTATTGTGTACATGAGCGCGCCGCCGAAAAACCCCATCGAGGTGGACAGGCTCCCGCCGCTGTCGTACGCTTCTTCGAGCAGATCAAAGGATAGGGCCGCCATCAAGACGCCGCTGCCGAACGCCATGATCGTCGCGATCCAGTGCTGAGGGAGGCGTGGGAAATACCCGAGGGCGGCTCCGATCAACAGCGCTGACCCTGATACCCAGCCCCACAGAGCAGCCTCAAGCCACACGACTGCTCCTCTTCTCTTTCGGCGCAGTCTTCACGCGACGGCAGCAACAAGGAGGTCGGCGAGAAAAGTCAGCCCTTCCCCAAGCAGGCTTTCATGCAGTAATTTCCCGTGAGGTGTCATCTTGTCGATCACCATCGGGACTACTGTTCCCAAAATTTCGCTCGCGACGCTCGGTGACTGACCCGCTCCCTCGGCTATCTTCGCGATGTGGGCTCGCCCGAGCGTTTGTTCGACCTGTCCCGCGGACAACGGTCGATTGTCGCCCGGGCCTACCCACGAGGCGACATGTGCACGAAGTCCACCTTCTTCCAGGCGATTGATGAGCCATTTCACATCTTTTCCTTCCCGTCGCATCCATTCGAGAAATTCTCGCAAGACACTGCGGTGTGACTGCGGTAGCGCCTGCGCCCCTTCCCGCAGCCGATCTTTGACATGGTCCAATGTCGACGCTTGATGGGCGCCGATTGACGTGTCCCCGCCGATCCATGCTCCCTCGCTGGTCAAGCGCTTGGCTGCTCGACTTTCTGCCTGCGCTTCGGCCCAGAGCGCTTTCCCGGCGTCACTGGTGGAAGTGACGGCGTCTGCGGCCGCTTCATAGGCCACAAGGCCGATCTTGATGAGCTCTTTCGTGAAGGTGCGGAAGAGGGACAGCACAGCATCCATGGGACTCTCCTTTCATGCCGATGGCTGGCGACTGTAGATATCAGGTGGGCGGAATAGAAAGGGTCTCAAGCCGTTCATGGTCGCGGCAATGGCCGATCCGTTCCCGAGAATAGCGGCCCCGAGCGGCCCCAGGGCGGCACACGCGGCGAGGGCCAAGGCAATCGTGTTGGGCATTGAAACAATATGCCAGCTTTGCCTGATAAGGTCGGCCGCCTCTTGACTGAGCGCCAGGGCGGTGCAGAGCGGTCGTAACCCGTCGACCTGCAACTCGATATCGGCATAGGCACGGGCAAGTGGCGTGCTGTTCGCGACGGCAATGCCGACATCAGCCGCGACTAAGGCCGGCACGTCGTTGGCGCCATCACCGACCATGGCAACCGTATGCCCTTGTCGTTTCAGTTCGTGAATCACCATCGCCTTGTCGTGCGGAAGCATGTCGCCATAGTAGCGCTCGATCCCCAACACTTCAGCCGTATGCTTCGTGACCGTGTGGGAATCTCCGCTAAGCAGGATGATCCGTTGAATCTTGCGCCGCCGGAGATCCTCTAGAACGGAGTCGGCTTCCGCATGCACGCGGTCGCGATAACCAAGCAGCCCTCGGACTTCTCCCTCGATAGCCAGATACGCCGATGACAGTCCGCTCTGTCCCAACTGTTCGGCGTCCCGAGCAAGCTTGGCATTACCGTTGATTCCGTGCCTAGAAAGCGTGCGAAGAGGGCCGATTGTCACATGTTGTCCACTCACAACGCGTTCGATTCCTAAACCCAAGGCGCTATCGGGCCTGCTCGTATCCCCCGTATTGAGGCGGCCTGCATGGTTTGCTGTACAGGCGCTCACAAGGGGATGCTGATGGGTCTGCTCAATCGTGGCCGCAAAATCGAGGAGTTCTTCCATTGGACATCCATAGGCGTGCACCTCCGCCCGCTCGAATATTCCCGTCGTGAGGGTTTTTGTCTTATCAAAGACAATCGTATCGACGTTAGCAAGGCGTTCCATCGCTCGACCGTGCTTGAACAGAATTCCGAGGGCCGCGGCTCGATACATGGCCGAGAGGATCGCGGTCGGAGCGGCAAGACGTACGCCGCCATAATCGATGATGAGCGGCGCCGCGGCGCCCTGCAGCCCCGCCCCGACTCCTGCCGCCGTCCCGGAGGCCAAAAAGCTGAGGGGCACCCAAGAATCCGCCCATTTCCTCCCATAATGCTCAATTCTCGTTTCCCCTCGCCGCCGAGGCACAAGTTTCTGCATCACTTCTCCAGTGCCGTGCTCAGGGTGCCTCACTTCGATTACGGCCTCTCCGACGCACACCCGATCGGATGCACAGACGTGATCTCCGACCGTCACCGCTTGGGGGATCGGTTGGCCCGTTATCATCTCGCGATCGAGCAAAGCAGAACCTTGTCGTACTGTTCCATCGACCGGAATTCTTTCCCCCGCCACAACCGTCAGGAGGTCGCCGGGCTGCATCTCGTCGACCGGGATTTGGCAGGATTCTCCATCACGGACGATGGAGAAGATATTGTGTGCCGCGCGTACCGGATCGGGATGGTGTGTCTCTGTCACTGCCGGCGAAGAATGACCGGTGCGGTCCCGAAGGTAATCGGATAGGTTGACCATCCACACGACGAATTGAGCCATCGGAAGAAATCCTTGCGCAATGAAGACGCCCCCTGCCGATGTATCCAGCACATCGAGCGTCAAACGTTGCTGCTCGAAGAGCGCCCGCCGTGCGCGTTCGAGCATCGGCAGAGCGCTCACGAACAAGGCGGGCCATGCCAGGAGTGTTTCAACCAGCAGACCAACGGCCAGCCCGCTACTGGACAAACAGACATTGAACCCCGAGTCAGTCAGTGGATGTGACTCTTCGCCATCCGAGACCGGTGGGTCCGCTTCTTTCAGGCGTTTCTCATTCAGCATTGAGATATAGGTGGACAGTGAAGCGGCGGACCATTTTTTCTTATCATAGAAAATGGTCGCGGTGGAACAACGCCCGCTCACGGTGACATCGTGAATGCCTTGCTGTATCAAGAGCAGGTTTCGGAAGCGGTCTCTGATGATCGCCGAGCGTTTCAATAGAGAAGCCCGGATTCGGATTCGCCCCGGCACGCTATGAATAAGCTCTAAATCTCTAAACGAGCGAGCGGCATGACCATGGCCGTTAGGCGCAAGGGAGACCGGCTGTAAGCTCATAGCTTCTCCGTTCAATCGCGGAATGCGGCAAGAAATCACGAACCTTCATCATGGATGCCTATGGCCGTCGATAGAATGGGGAAAGGCAGTGCAGCCAATGAGGAGGGTCCGAAACAATAATAAATGTATGAAATTATCAGTTGCTTTATAACTCGTTTTTGTTTGAATCCCCATCGGAAAGCTGCGCACTTCATGTCAGCAGGATACCTGCACAAGGACAGTAGGAGCATTTATGGGAGAGGATGAAAGGTATCGCCGGCGGATCGAAGATCAAGCTTGGACCAAGCCTCGAACCAACTCAATGTACAAGAATGAAATGGACTTCCCTATATCCACTCCTCTCAAAGAGGCGGACAATCCTCACTTGTTCTATATGTTTTAGAAAAACATGGGCCGGGTTTAGGCCAGTTACGACATGCCTGAAACGCGAGCAGCCAATTCCCTGGCACTGGGCACGCCGCCTGACGGCTCGGATCCGGTGGAACCTGAAGCTGATGTCGCTTGTGTCGAGCCCGCACTGACCTCCGCTCGAGCCTCGGCCAAGAGATCCTTTGCCCCTTCGGTCGTCTGTGCTAAGGTATCGGCTACTGTATCGTACGCTGCGATACCTACTTTCAGAATTTCTTTCGTGATATTCCTGAACGCCCACAGCAAGGTTTGCATACTCTTTCCTCCCTTACAGTAAGTTCCAATATATAACTCATGCTCAACGCCACTGACATCAGTCCTGAAGAAGGCCGCTATCAGAAGAAATCTGACGCTCGAGCTGATGCTTATGGTGGCCTCCCTTCTCATGCTAAAATCCGACCTGTCGTTCGTCTGTGGTTAGGGACGCTCAAGCATGGGTGAAGAGTGGGTCATGGCGATGGCATTTCGATTTATTAAGGAAGCCCTGCCCGTTGTGATTCCCCCGGTATGGAAAGTAGTTCGTTCGGCCGTCGGACGCGCATTACCCGATAATGGGACGGCGGCGAAGCTTGAGACGATTGTCGGGGGCCACACAGAACGGCTCGCGCAATTGCAAACCGAACTGGAAGGACAACGGATCGTTCAATTGCAGTTGCATGAGCGGATCCGTATTCTTTCATGGTTGGCCGTTCTCTCCACGGGGCTATCCCTCCTCGCTATCCTTACGGTTATTATTGTGGCAGTCGTGAAATGACATACTGAGTTGGCCCCTTTGGTTGAAAACATCACACGCGCTTGTTGAAAGGGAAGGGAACAACCAGGCACCGTTCAGAGTAGAAAGCATCCGGGCATATCGGAGAGTAGGCACTGCATTCTGATTGAGAGCCGTTCCAGCCGTTTTACATCTTCACGTGTCGCCTTAGAGAGATCCAATCGGTCCAGCCAGTCGCGATCCTGCTTCTGCTTCCAGAGCGAGAGCGCGGATGTGCCCGGGATCTTGCTTGGTTCCTCCGCCGACTTGATGACCAGCGGGCGGAACGCGTGGATCTCATCGCTGAATTCCAGCCGATCCTTCTCGAACCGATACGGTACCGTGTCCTGATCGATGAGCCCGATCAGGTGTGCCAGCCAAGGCACTGTGGCCGCCATGCGCTCGTAATGAAGCGTGTTGGGAAGATCGGATGGTTGGTGGTAACGCGGGGTGCGGCCGGCGGAGAGAAAGAGAAATGGAACTGAGGCATTTCGAAAGGCATCGTAATCGCTGAAGGCGACTCGACCGATGAGGGGAATCTCTTCGACCAGATGTAGACCGATTGGAAGAACGGAGACGGAATCGATCGTCCCCGACATCGCGGCTTCCTTTACGCGACGATACAGGCCGGGGCTCTGTTCTGCTCCGGCGGCGAAGAGGATTTCTTGCAATGGCTCCCAGTGGACCCCTCCCATGAGATCCATGATGATTACCGCCTGGAGGCGAGAGAGCGAGCCGATTTCGGCGGGCAGGTGATCCGTAAAATGCTGCGAGCCCATGAGACCGGTTCGGATATACGGGGCTTCTTCCGTATTAAATGCGGCAAAGATGACGGGATCGTTGGTGAGCGAGGGCAACGATCGGGCGAGTTCCAGGAGAATTCCCACTGCCGAGGCATTATCGTCGGCGCCGAGATAGGCCCCTCCAAGATGATCGTAATGGGCGCCTATGAGAATCCAGCCGGACCCATGTGGATTCGAGGCAGGCCGGATGCCGATGAGATTATCGCCTAGCTCCTGAGAGACGGTCTGACGATAGCCATTCAATGAAGCGAGCGGTTCGAGACCCGCTTTTTGAAACTCCGTCACGATGTAGTCGGCGGCTTTTCGATGGCCGAGTGTGCCCGGCTTTCGGCCTTGTAAATCAGTGCTTGCCAGGAATTGCACATGAGTTTGCAGACGTCTCGCCAAGTCGGAGGTTGGGGGGAACTGTGTTGGGTCGAGAGCAACCATGGCAATGAAGTGATACGCCAACGTACCACAAACGATGGATACGATGGTGATCAGCAGGAAGAGAGCGGGCGGACGGCGTTTCAATCGTCTCTATTGATTTGGGATGCGTTTCGACGGCGTACCATCCGCGGGAGGCGTGGCGGGAATCGCCGCGGGCGCGCGATGACGGAGTGCGCGCCCTTTGTCCGGCGTCGGATCGGTGATGAGCCCGTAGATCTGCCGTCCTTCGTGGTCTTCCGGCAAATACTCGGTAATCGGCATGCCATCCTCGCGCACAAACAAGAGGCAGTGGCAATATTTGTAGATCTGCATTTCATCGCAGGCGCAGATCCATCGTCGCAACTTCGCTTCAGCTTCTTTGTCTTTGTAGAAATTGCAGGGGCATAGCGGCTTGCCTAGTTCATCCACATGGGCGGCCAGACCGTTGACCACCGACTCCGTCACGCCTGGAGTGGGATGAAAGGTCGTGCCGCTCTTGTCGGCAAAGCCCTTCACGAACTTCCACATTATATCGAGACTGTCTTTCTTCGGTTCAGCCATGGCTCACATCAAGGTTCAACCAACGTGCAACGTTCACAATGATCAACTCCGCCACCGCAACGTGACCGTTTCTTTCAACGGATGTTCTGGCGGTCCTCCATGCTGACGGGCAGCCAGATGGGCCGCCTTCAGCTTGAAATACCATTTGGCCGGCGTATCGGCGTCATCCAACAGCATCATGGGGGGCGCGTACTTCAGGCCGACTGACTGTTGCTCCATGACCCGTTTGTCTTGATTCAAAAAGGTACGCGCGAAGAGGCGAAAGAGCGTTTTAGAAAAGGGCAGCCACCGCAAGAAATTCCACGCCGCGCAGAAATCGATCCGGCATTCCTCCTGAGAGATGGGCGTCACCGTCGCGCGCGTGGAGATCCACCAGCGCCCGGCCTGGACCAACTCAAATCGCAGATTCGGCAAGATGAAATCAATCGTCGTCGTAATAGGTCCAGAAAGCCCCAACAATTTATAAGGCCCGCTGTTGCGCGACGGCGCATGGGCTTTCATCCGGAATCCGTTGGAAATCGGCTCAAAGGTCTTGGCCTTCTCGTGGATGCTGTCCCGGCTTCGCCACCATACACTCTGATGGACGAAAGGACCATGCGCAGGATCCATCAGTCCCACGATACCGTTATCGACCGTGCACTTCAAAGTGGTGGCAATATGGAGACGGCTGTAGGGTTCGGATAATACCGGCAGTCGAGGAACATCCGGAATAGTCTCCGGGATGCCCTGACTGTCGGCGACGTAGACCCAGATATAGCCGTCTCGATCGCGGCATGGATAGGTCATCACGCCGATTTTCTCCGGATTCAGCGGCGAACCTTCGACCAGAGCGGGAATATGCCGACACGTTCCCTTCAAATCGAACTGCCAGCCGTGGTACGAGCATTCGATCCGCTGACCATCGAAACATCCAAACGAAAGCGGCATGGCGCGATGCGGGCAAATATCTCGGAGCGCCGCGACACCGCCTTCTTTATCCCGGCAGATGACGAGCGGCAGGCCGAGCAGCATTTGCGCTTTCATCGTTCGCGCCGGCACGTCCGACGAGAGGAGTGCGGGGTACCAGAAGCCGGTCAATGGCGCGCCGGCGTTCTGCTTCACACTTGAGTCCGTCTGGTTCGTCATCATTCTAATGGGCGTCCAAGAGTCAGTGAAGGTCTGACAGAGTAACGGTTGTGTGAAGCATGGGTCAAGGAGAGACGACCCCGATCTGCATGAGAGTGTAGTTTACAAAGCGCGGACCGCTTCTTTACAATTCACCATTCTACACGACAAAGAGACGAATGAGCCTATGTCCATCCCTCTGCATGAGCAGTTAATTATGCGGTTGTCCGAGCACGGTGAGCGAGATACCGCTGTCGCCTTGGTCGATGAGCTCATCAGAGTCACTGTACGGCCTGATGTCCTTTCTGCAGTGCTGGTATTGCTCGATGAGTTGCAAGAGGTTTCCAGCAAAGCGTCGCTCTACGCTCATGAAGCGTTTCCGGAGATGAAGCGCCGACAGGTGATGGACGCAGTCGTGCCTTGGCTGGATCTCGGGATTGCGCTGGCTGGGTCATCGGGCGCGGTCGCGATGAAGTATTTTAAAGAGAGTCCCTTGCTTCTTGGACTGATCGATACCGCGTCGGCTCGTCATACGATATTGGAGCAGGCATTAGAATTGGCTGAACACGATGCGAATGCGGCCTTGGAATTTTTTCGAACCGCGCCCGAGCTCGTGACCGTGCTTCCGTCCGCCGATCTGGCAGCATGGTGTGAAGTCGGACTGGAACTCGCCGGCTGGGATTTTGTGCTGGGCATCGAGTTTTTTCGGCAAAGTCCGGCGGTAGCCAGAGTGATTGCGCTCGACTGCGTGCGGCCCTGGGTCGGCTTCGGAACCAAGCTAATTACGCAGAATAGTCTTGGTAAGACCGATTATATGGGCACACTCGAATTTTTCCGCAGTAGCCCGGCAATCCTGGGTGAGATCGACAGTGCCGCCGTGAGAAAACTGGTCGTCAATCTCGGTTCGATCCTGGCCGTTCGGAATCCGCAGCATGCTATTTCGTTTCTTGCTGAAAGTTCGTCCCTGCTGCAGCGCCTTCCCTCCGAAGAGTGGCAAATCCATATCCTTCACTATGCGGCCTTTGTCGCGGAACGGGATGCCGAATCGGCGGTAAGCTACGTGCGTCGTTGCCCGGACCTCCTCGAATTGATCGGCAACGTGACGGATGCGCGCGCGAAATTCGAGGAGTGGTACAAGGCCGGCATGGAGGTGCTGGCGCTCAGCGTCGACGGAGGCCGCGCGTATTTCGCATCGGAGACCCACAAGGCGCTCGCATCCCTGGATCAGGCGATGAGCGGGGTGCCGTTGCGCCGTGTGGCCCGTACCCTCAAGCTCTTTGCTGAAGGCTTGTGCGGAAAGGAGATTTTCATCCGATCCTTGCCGGACACCGACAGCCCTTCACTGAAGACAGCACGCCGGCCGACCGTGAGTCCGGATGGGCGGAGCATTGCCTTGCCGGCCATCCTGCGTCATCGCCCGACACCGGAAGAGAACACTCGGTTGTACACGATCATGACGGCTCATGAAGCCGGCCACCTGGAATTCGGCACGTATCAGCTGCAAGTAGATCTACTCGCGGATCTGATCGCCACCGTTCAATCTCGCTCTACAGGGCCGGCACCGGTAGACATCACGACATTGGACAATCTGTTCGCGCTCTATCCCCAACCTGCACTCATCCGTGATCTCTGGACGATTGTGGAAGATGCCAGGGTCGAGCATCATCTCCAGCAGGAGTACCCCGGTCTCGCTCACGACTTGGCCGCGCTCGCTCAAGAATCGGTGCAGACTCGTTCGTTGACGCACGGCCTGACGGTTCGTGAAGTGGTGGTGGAGTGCCTGTTATTGCTCTCGACCCAGGACCCCCGCACTGTCCGCGTTCCGGAGGCGTTGACCGATGTCGTCGAGCAGGCCTGGAACTTGTGCCGCACTGTGTTGACGATGGAGACGACCGCAGCAGATGCCATCCGTCTGGCCGACCGACTCTACCTCTTATTAGAAGGCCTCATCGTCGATGAGCGGTCTGATGGACATGAAGAGTCTGCTTCCGATTCAGAGATCAATGCGGGCTTGAACCCTTCCGAAGAAGGGTTCAATACGTACCGCCCTGTGACGAATTTGATGTATCGCGGCGAGATGGACCCGACGATGGTCAAGGATCGAACGGGCAATCGTGATGTGGAAGACAACCACGCCACTGATCCTACAATGAACGCCGCCGGCTCTCATTCCAGTGCCGGGCATCCTTCCTCTACAGGCCGAGAATCGGTCAGTGAACTGGCGGAAAGCAGCACTTCGTCGCCGACTGTTCTGGAGGCGGATGTTCATGAGAGGAATGATCACCGGGCACGGCCGACATTCGGCTCGCCGGACAACCATGAGTTTCTCTACGATGAATGGGATGGTGTGATTCAAGATTACCGTACCGCATGGTGCCGGGTGATCGAGCGTACGCCGATGGAGACAGACAGTGACTTTGTCGATGCGACGATTGGGACCCACGGCGCCGAAGTGCGTGTGTTGCGGCGCTATTTCGAAAGCCTTCGCCCATCAGGCCTACGCCGGATGTTCGCGCAAGTGGACGGCGATGAATTGGATCTCGATGCTACGATTCGCCGGATTGTGGATCGGCGCGCCGGTGTGGAAGCCTCCGATCGCCTCTATGTTCGCCGTGATAAGCGCGAGCGCGAAGTCGCGGTGACGTTTCTGGTGGATCTCAGTGGATCGACGAGCCGACAGATCGATCCAACCGATAGCCGCCGGGTGATCGATGTCGAAAAAGAAGCCTTGGTCTTGCTGTGCGAGGCGCTGGAAGCGATCGGGGATCAATATGCGATCTATGGATATTCCAGCCACGGCCGCCGCCATGTCGATTTTGTCATGCTGAAAGATTTTGACGAGCCGCTCAATCG
>DATEPO010000314.1:0-6055 GCA_035273145.1 Nitrospiraceae bacterium | reverse complement strand
GCAATGTCCTCGCGGCAGTGGCATTTCTGCATGGATTAGCTTCGGAAGAATTTCGCCCGGAGGAATTGGACTATGCCGACGCCGATTATGAAGTGAGTGTGACGATCAAAGCCACCAAACCAGAGGCGATCTCCGAATGCTGACGGAACAGGCGGTGCACGCATGGAGACGAGCGCGCCGCTGGGTGGGGACCCGGTTGGCAAATCGCGCACTGATCCTGGCCTACCACCGGATCGCGCCCGCCGAGACGGATCCCTGGTCGCTATGCGTGAGCCCGTCGCATTTTGCCGAACATCTCGAGGTGCTGCGGGCAACAATGCACCCGCTGCCGCTCAGACAAGCCGTGGCAAAGCAGCGCCTTCCCTCTCGCTCCGTAGTCGTTACGTGTGATGATGGCTATGTCGATGCGCTGACGCATGCCAAACCGCTCTTAGCACGGACCGACATTCCGGCTACGGTGTTTGTGACGACCGGGCCTCTGGGATCAGCGCGGGAATTTTGGTGGGACGACCTGGACCGGCTTCTGTTGCAACCCGGGACCTTGCCGTCCACCATCCGTGTGACGGTGAGCGGAACCCTCTATGAATGGCATCCAGCAGGCGACGCCTGCTACTCGATAGAGGAGCAGCGCCGCCACACCGGCTGGAGAGCCTTTAACCGGACCGACCCGACGATCCGACACCGAATCTATCGGTCGATCTGGCAATTGATGCATCCCCTGCCGGAATCGGAACAGCAGTCCATACTAGCGCAACTTCGCGCCTGCCTCTGTGCCGAGCCGGCCGGGAGACCGACGCACCGGTCCCTTGCTCCAGGGGAAGTCGCCGCGTTGGCTGCCGGCGACCTCATTGATATTGGCGCGCATACCGTCACACATCCTTCGCTCGCAAGATTGCCGCTAACGCAACAACGAGAGGAGATCACGCACAGCAAACAAGCGCTGGAAGCGATCCTAGGGCGGCCCGTACTCTCGTTTGCCTACCCGTTCGGCACCAGGACGGACTACACGGCACAGACGGTCACGCTCGTTCGCGAGGCCGGATTCGCCTGCGCCTGTTCAGATTTTCAGGGGCTCGTGGAACGCCACACCGATCGGTTTCAGTTACCTCGTATGTCGGTTCATGACTGGGATGGCGACGAGTTTGCGAGGCGGCTGCAGGGTTGGTCGTATGCGTAAGGTGAGTCCACTCAAACAGCAAATCGAAACGTCTAAGCCTTATGTGCTGGCGAGCGAAGCGCGTTCGGCCTTCAAGGTCTGTTTGCGCGATCTTGACGGATACGTCTTCCATCGCCGTTGCATTTCACTGAAGTGCTCCGGCAGCCCCCGAGGACAGGTCCTTCTCTCCTATATCATTGACGGCTTCTTGGCGTCGGCCGATACGGTTCGCAGCAACCATCCGAACTATTGGGAAGCCGTACAAATCGCCCAAACCTTTTTGGACTTGGGCTACGATATCGACATCGTAAGCTATCGCAACAGTCGCTTTTGGCCGGACAAAGACTATTCCGTCGTCATCGATTCGCGCCATAATCTCGAGCGCTTGGCCCCCATGCTTTCGCCTTCCTGCCTCAAGATTCACCACGCCGATACCGCACATATTTTATTTCAGAACGCCGCGGAAGCCCAGCGGCTCGTAGCGTTGCAGCGACGACGCGGCGTCACATTGCGGCCTCGACGGTTCGAGCGGCCGAACTTAGGCATCGAGCATGCCGACTACGCCACGATTTTGGGAAACCAATTCACGGCGGGCACATACCGATATGCGAACAAACCGATGGCCTGCTTGCCGATTCCCTCGCAAATGACCTGGCCCTGGCCCCAACGCGCCGACTCGGAGCGCGTCCGGAAGCGGTTTCTGTTCTTATCGAGCGGTGGGCTGGTTCACAAAGGCCTCGATCTCCTCTTGGAAGCGTTTGTCGACATGCCGGAGTATCATTTGACGATCTGCGCCCCGATCAATCCTCTTCCGCCGGCCGCTACGTCCCTCCGGCCGTCGACCATGCGTCCCGATATGGTGGACAGCAATTACTACGCCAATCCCACGAGCATGCTCATCGAAGAAGACTTTCGCCTGGCGTTTCAGAAAGAACTCTATGAGACGCCCAATATCCACACGATTGGATGGATCGATATTGCCGACCCCAAGTTTTTCCATCTGGCACAGTCCTGTATCGCCGTCGTCTATCCGTCCTGCTCAGAAGGAGCCTCGACCGCCGTCATCACCTGTCTGCACACCGGGCTTATCCCTATCATGAGCTATGAATCAGGCATCGATGTGCACAATTTCGGTCTGCTCCTGAAGACGTGTTCCATTGACGAAATCCAAGAGGCGGTCCATGCAGTGGCATCCCTACCGGATGGACAGATCGAACAGCGAAGCCGGCATGTATGGGAATTTGCGCGGGCTTACCATACTCGCGAGCGTTATGCCGAGGAATATCGCCGCGTGATTGAAGCGATCTTGCAGGGACGGTTGAGACAGTCCCGGAACCCCGAGCAAGCGCCCCGCATCGGCAGCGGTTGTTGATCTCGTCAATCAGGACTGAACATGTCGATCTATGCAAACACGCCGACCGTCAGGCCGTTGGAGAAGCCCATTCGTGTTCTCTCGGCAAGGCCGGCTTCTATCTCATTACATGTAGGTCGTATTACCCCAGTATAGATACGTTCTGACGACACGTATCATACCGACAATCCGATAGCAGGAGAGGGCTAAGTGTCATAATTTCGCCTAGCGTCTCCTGTTCCAATGGGTCACTCTATGCATGCAACGAATATCGGCAAAGTCGGGCGGCTGATCCGAAGCATCCGAACAGCGTGGAGTGCCCATGGATTGACAGGGATTCGATCGGTCGTGATCGATCGATACCTCGCCCACCTTCCGGTGCTGTGGGCACGCTGGTGGCTGCAGCGCGCGCATGCCGGCCGAAACGGACGGCTCGCCATGCGAATCGCCGCCTGGGCGCCATTGCCGTACCTTCCTTATTATCGCCGAGGTCACATTGCGCATTTGAGCCGGGCCGGATATATCGCGCCGACCGCTCAGCTTCATCATGCGCGCCTTCGTCTCGGCGCCCATATCTACATCAACGACCGTGTCGCGATCGTTCAGGACAGCGGAGAAGGGGCCGTGCAGCTCGGTGATGGTGTCCATATTGCACCTGACTGCTCCATCGGCACCATCGATGGCGGAACCGTCACGATCGATCCGCTGACGTTTATCAACGTGCGCTGCACGTTGGTGGCTTTTCAATCCCATATCCATATCGCGTCGCGGGTCATGGTGGGCGCGAACAGCAGCTTCTATAACTACGATCATGGTATTGAACCGGGACAACTCATTTGCGAGCAACCGCTGGTGTCCCGAGGCGATATCACGGTCGGGGAAGGCGCATGGCTGGGGACGAATGTGGTCGTGCTCGGCGGCGTGCGGATCGGCAAGGGCGCCGTGATCGGCGCCGGCTCGGTCGTCACCAAAGACATCCCGGACGGCGCCATCGCCGCCGGCGTCCCGGCCCGGGTCATCAAACAGCGCGGTGCAGATACCGGGCCGGCCACCGCGATTCGCCTTGGTCAGGACAGTTCGATGGTTCGTGCGCCGGACGGCACCATCCGCTTTTGGAACAAGGGCGCCGAAGATATGTATGGATGGCGACAGGAGGAATCAATGGGCAAGTCCTCGCACGCGCTGCTGAATACGGAATTTCCCAAACCATTGCCGAGTATCGAGCAGGAGTTGCTTGAGACGGGACATTGGGAAGGAGACTTGGTCCACACCAGACGGGATGGAACGAAACTGGTGGTCCGGAGCCGATGGGAACTCAGGCGAGATGGACAGGATGAGGCGCCGGCGGTGATCGAGATCAACACCGGCTCCCAAGCGTCCGAGTCATTACGGCAGGGCGGAGAGTCGGATGGAATCGACATCGGCCGCTGTGGTGATGTCGGTGACGTCGACCGTATCGGCAATCTTTCGAATCAGCATGTCGGGGGTGAACGGTCTCGGCAAGAACGCAATGCCACGAGCGACGAAATCCACATGGGTTTGTGAGTCCGTCACATAGCCGGACAAGAAGAGAATCTTCATTTCGGGACGCAGCTCCGTGAATCGGGCGGCAAGTTCCAGAGTGAGAGTCCCCGGCCTTGCCACGTCCGTCAGCAGCAGATGCAGGGGGCTCTTGAAGACTTTACAAATGGCCATGGCCTCCAACGCCGTGGAAGCTTCTACCACCACATATCCGTGCTGTTGAAGGAGGGTCCGCGTGACTCCGAGCACAGTGGTCTGCGGTTCGACAAGCAGGACGGTGCCGGAAGAGTTCGGATGATTCTGTTGCTGTCGTAGGACGCGTTCCAGTTCAGACTCGAGCTCCTGACGTTCCACATTCAGTTTGTCTTCCTGCTGCTGCGCGTCCTGCCGCAATCGTTCCTGCTGCTGCTTGAGTTTCTGCTCCAATTCGGTTTCCAGCCGATGTCGGTCCTGACTCAACGCTTCAACCTGTCGCTGGTAATCCTCCCGTAGTTTCTCTTCGCGATGCCGCAGCTCTTCTTCCAGATAGACATCAATCTTGACCTTCTCCTGATTGAAGCGCTCTTCCTGCTGAATCAGTTCACGACGCAATTCTTCTTCACGCCTCAGTAATTCTTGGCGCTGGTGTTCCAGTTCTCCCTGCATCTCCGTTTGCAACCGGCTCTGCTCTTGCGCAAGCTGCTCCTCTCGTTGCTTAACCTCCAAGCGCAACTCTTCTTCGCGGCGTTGCAGCGCTTGCAGGTGTTGCTGCTCTTGCTGTTGCGAGGTTCGCCTGCGTTCCAGTTCCTGTTGCATGTCCGTTTTTAGGCGGTCGTGTTCTTGCGCGAGCCG
Source organism: Nitrospiraceae bacterium (assembly GCA_035273145.1). Lineage (GTDB taxonomy): Bacteria > Nitrospirota > Nitrospiria > Nitrospirales > Nitrospiraceae > JAICXS01. The sequence continues at coordinate 1,196 of DATEPO010000314.1, read as the reverse complement.
TTCTTCACGTTCCTTATACTGCCGCTGCAGTTCTTCTTCGCGATGTTGCAGCTCCTGCTCGATCTGCTGTTCCCACTGGTGATACTCCTGTCCCAGTTGCTCTTCGCGTTGTTGAAATTGCTGGCGCAATTGCGCTTCGCGTTGCTGGATGACCTGTTTGTGGCCGCGGATGTCACGGATCACCCCGACTGTGCCCATCATTTGCCGCTGTTGGTTGTATCGACCCATCGCGGTCAGCTCGACCTCAACCGACTCGCCTTGTGTTTCTCCGGATGCTTTGGGCTTCAGCCGAAGCTCTACGTTTCGCGTCGCTCGATCTCCGGTGCGCCGCTCATTGAGCCGATGCTCGGCCAATTGCCGCTCGTCCTCGGGAATCACTTTCGAAAAATGCGTGCCGATGAGCTCTTCCGGAGTATAGCCCAACAGCTTGACAACACCTGGGCCGACATTGACAAAACGGCCGTCATTATCCAATTCGTAGACGATCTCGGTCATTTCTTCTGAGAGCCGAAGATAGGCATCGACGGATCGGTCGACCAACTGGGCCGGTGTGTCCGGTTTATCGAGCAGCGCCTTCGCAGCGGCAGGAAACTCAGTGGAGAAGGTCGGCGACTTTTTATAGAAGCAATGATCGGCGCCCGCTCGAATCGCTTGCATCGCCGTCGAAATATCGTTGCGATCGGTTTGCACAATAATCGCGCTGTTCGGAAGGCGTTTGCGGATTTCCGGGATGATAGTCATCGCGCTCGATTGCAGCAGCGGCTCATCCAGAAACACCACCTGCCATTCATGCCGCGATACCCAGTCCAAGGTCTCATCGGGCGAATAGATTGTCTCGACGCGACAGCCGGGAAATACGGCGCGGAAGCCGATCGTGATCGCTTTGACCTCTTCGGCTTCCGCATTGACGATCAAAACGGTGATATGCTGATTTTGGGTCATGGCAAGGGGAATAGTGCCCAGTGAGACGCGAGTCTAGGCCCAAATCGACGGCAAGGATCAATAGAAAGTATCAGCGGCACTTGAAAATTTGTCAATGAAGCGGACAGCTCCGTCGTTTTTTTCTAACCCGGCGCGGGCAGAAAGAGACATGGAAGCTGCTCGAGCAGCGAATCAACGAACCTACAGTCAGCGGATGTCCTGAAAAAACACCCGAGGAAGAACGGGCAAGCGCAGCTCTACGTGGAGGATAATCA
>DATEPO010000313.1:0-4602 GCA_035273145.1 Nitrospiraceae bacterium | reverse complement strand
ACAATCACACGCTCCGCTGAACATGCTGCTAAAAATACTGAGGGCGGCCTTGTGGCCGCCCTCAGTTACTACGATGATGACCTTCTTCGAAGAAGCTTATTGTTTCACGAGATTTGGCTTGTCGCCCGCGCCATAATCGCTGCGGTTCTGAGTCCCAAACCCCCAACCTGGCTGAGGTTCACACTGCCAGCAGGGCGCTGCACCGGTCATTTCTCCGACTGTGCTGGTAATACCAGACTGGATCTCGCCTGGAAGCACTTGACCGACCACGCCGCCATGGTTCGAACCGCTATTCGTGTTGATACCGCGCTCGGTCACCGGATCCGGACGCTGTCCGAGGCCACCAAACCCTGCAAGCTTTTCATTCCCACGAATCACCGTGATATCACGGATCATCTTTCTGCCGGTTCCGAACGGATGTTTCTCGTTGGTCGACTCAACGGCCGTTGCCATCACGTCGTCGCCCGTCTGTATGACCTTGACGTTATCCATATTCGTCTTGTCATCAAAATACCCTACGACAGCCGACATGGCTCCGGTTCCCGCCCGTCCTTCATCATGCGAGCTGCCACCGGTCTCCAAGAAAATTTTTCCTGCAGCAATATCGATTGCAAGCACGCGGCCGGAAATCGTCTCCGGTTGCGACAGCCGCTCGAGCAACGCATTCTTATCCCAGACCTGAGAACGAGTCCCAGTGCCGGCGCTTTCACCGACTCCGGTGCCGAACCCAGAGTGCTGCGGCAAGCGCTCCTGAGCTCCAGCCACTCCGACAGAGCTTGCAAGCAGGATTCCTGCTCCCAATGCTACGAACTTACGCATGTGCTGCCTCCTTGGTAAGTTGAAGAAAGTATGATGAACAACAAGACCACAATAGGAACTGAGAGGAACTCGAGCCAATTATAACCATAGACGAGCGAAATATAAGCTAACTCGCTTGGCCTGTCAAGCCAATTTCTAGCAGTGTCGGCATTGAACACTTACGCTACTTTCACACGAGCATGGTGCCCAGAGGGAGGGTCGAACTCCCACTCTCTTGCGAGAACCGGATTTTGAGTCCGGCGCGTCTGCCAGTTCCGCCATCCGGGCTTTCCGTAAAATGAGAGCACTTATGTAGCACGACTCTCATCCGCCTTTCAATTATGTTCCATGTACTCTTTTCATCACTCAGAGGTGCGTGATATGATTCCGCTGAGATTTTCTGTTTTCTGTTCCTGATGGAGGTTAGGATGACTGAGGTGCAATGTGTGAAATGTGGAAAAGCTGGAGAAGTGATCACCGACATGTTGTTTTTGGGACGGCTGGAAGCAGATGTAAAATCCAAAGTTTGCAAAACCTGTTGGAAGGCCTGGGAAGGCATGCGCGTCATGGTGATCAATGAATATCAGGTCAATCTGGGAGAGGAAAGCGGTCGTGAATTGGTCAAAAACCAGATGAAGGCCTTCCTCAATCTCGGCGGACAGCCGGCTGATACTTCCAAGATTGATCAGAACTATCGACCTCCATCATAATGGCTAGTGGCCGCTTTCTACTTTTTTATCGTAGAATAGGCCCTCCTCGCGACTTCTTCTTCCAACAATTCAAATCTCATGATGTGAGGATCCTCCACGATGGATCTTTCGACACGCGGCTCTCTCAACTCCAAAGTCGCATTGATCACGGGCGCGGGGCGAGGCATTGGCCGCGCTACGGCGGAGTTATTTGCATGCGAAGGGGCAAAAGTCGTGGTGTGCTCGAGGACGAAACAGCAACTGGCCGAGACAATGGCTTCTATTACAGCGACAGGAGGAGAGGCCACCGCCCGCATCGCGGACGTCGGCATCGCACGCGAAGCTGAAGCGCTGGTACGACTCGCCGTCACACGTTATGGTCACCTTGATATTCTGATTAACAATGCCGGAATCTTGGGATCGCGGGTTCCCATTGCCGAGTACTCACATCGAGAATGGAATCAGGTATTGCGCATCAATCTGAACGGGGCGTTCTTTGTGTCACAATCCGCAGCTAAAGTCATGATAGGACAAGGTGCAGGTTCTATTATTACCTTATCTTCCTCTGTTGGGAGACGAGGTCGAGGTCTATGGGGAGCCTATGCCGTTTCCAAATTTGGAATCGAAGGACTTAGTCAAGTGATGGCGGATGAGCTCAGATCATCCGGTGTGTGTACAGTCACATTCAACCCCGGAGGAACACAGACTGCAATGCGGGCGGAGGCATATCCTACTGAGAATCCAGCCGCTGTCCGACTCCCCGCTGAAGCGGCACGCGCGCTCCTGCGACTTGCAACCAATTTGTCCCCGGACTTCTCCGGTCAAGCGTTCGATTTGACGAATCTTCCATGAGTGCCGTCCATCCATCTGCGTTGACAAACAAAGAAAATCAATGATAGATTGTCGTGCTTTTGAGGTGATTTTTCCTCTCACCTTTCACTAGAGCCCCACATTTATGATTACACAGATGAAGGTCAGGGGCCTGATGTTTGACCCCTATAATAATGCCTACATCGTGATTCTACGCGATGAGGATCGTTCCGATATGTTGCCTATTTGGGTAGGAAAAGCGGAAGCCAGCTCCATCAGTTTCGCGCTGGAAAACATTGCGACGCCTCGGCCGATGACACATGACCTCATGAAATCGGTGCTGGATACGGTCGATGCCAAAGTCATCAGCGTGGTCGTGACTGATATGAAAGACAACACGTATTATTCGAAGATCCACCTGATGTATGAAGACAGTGAATATTCAATCGATTCAAGGCCTAGCGATGCGATTGCATTAGCGTTAAGAACCAATGCGCCGATTTTTGCGAATGAGGATGTCATCCGCAAACAGGCCTCTGAAGAACTCGACCAATGGCTGGAAAATTTAAAGCCGGAAGATTTCGGCAAATACGAATCGTAATGAGAGTGAATGGTCAACGATTCCGCTTCGTATCCCTCTTCTCTTCTTCGACAATCCCTCGGTTGTCCAGCTTGACGGGCATCGTGGAACGGACAGGGTGTTGAATAGTTGAAGAGCCGGCAGTTGAATCGCCCCAAACTGTAACATGGAACACGCCGAACCAACCAATGAACTGATTCAATTGACCGTGCATGGGGTCGTTGCGGACCCTAATACCGAGACGCATATCGTCATCCTCCGAGACGAACTCAATACGGAGGTTCTTCCTATTTGGGTCGGCACCGCAGAAGGGAATGCGATTCGGTTAGCGATGGAAGATATCGTGACGCCACGTCCGATGAGCCACGATTTAATCAGAAGCTTTACCGAGCACTTAGGCATGAAGGTCTCTCGAGTCGTTATTACCGACGTCAAGCACAATACGTATTACGCATCAATCCATCTGGTGTCGAAGGACACTGAACGCATTGTCGACTCTCGACCAAGTGACGCCATCGCCTTGGCTTTGCGGACGCATAGTCCAATTTATGTGACCGCGAACGTGCTGAAGCAACGTAGCGGCGGGAAGCTGGATGCATGGCTTGAAAAACTTGATTTAAAGCATTTTGGCAAATATGAAGTGTAGTGAGAGGAGCATGAGGAGAACGGTATGAAAACGTACTTGGCGAAACCGGCAGAAGTGATTCGGAAATGGTATGTGGTGGATGCCGATGGAAAGACTCTGGGGCGCTTGGCTGCCCGTGTGGCGATTCTCCTGAGAGGCAAACATAAGCCGACCTTTACCCCAAATGTAGACACCGGGGATCATATCGTCATCATCAATGCCGAGAAAATTCATTTGACGGGTGACAAGATGAAGACGAAGACCTATACACACCATACCGGCTATCCGGGAGGTTTAAAAACGGTGACGGCGGAACATCTGCATGCAAAGCATCCCACAGACATACTGACCAAGGCGATCAAGGGAATGTTGCCCAAAAATCCATTAGGCAAACAAATGGCCAGAAAGCTGAAAGTCTATGCAGGATCGGACCATCCACATCAGGCTCAGTTGCCCGAATCTCTCGTGATCTAATATTCCAGAAAAAGAAAGTAAGGAGACTCCAATGGCAGCAGCGACACACTACGCAACCGGCAAACGAAAGAACGCGATCGCGAGAGCATGGGTTTCTGCCGGCGCGGGCGACATGACCGTGAATACCAAACCATTAGAAGAGTACTTTCCACGTCCGACGCTTCGGACGCTGGTCTTGTCTCCCGTTGAGGTCAGCGGGATGATGGGCAAGTGCAACGTGCTGGCAACCGTCCGTGGCGGCGGAACGACCGGACAAGCGGGAGCCTTACGGCACGCGATTGCCAAAGCGCTCATTGACTTGAATCCAGCTTTTCGGGAGGCCCTTAAGAAGGAAGGCTTCCTCACACGGGACTCGCGCGTGAAAGAACGAAAAAAATACGGGCAGAAAGGCGCCAGAAAGCGCTTCCAGTATTCAAAGCGGTAATTGCCCGGTCTGAGCATTTAGAAAAGGGAAGGCCTCAGGGCCTTCCCTTTTTTATGTCGTTTTTGTACTGTCGCTCACACGAGGAGGGCAGCGTGTCCACCAGCCATACAGTCAAAATTGCCGTTCTAGGGGCAAGCGGGTATACCGGCGGCGAACTCCTCCGGCTCATCGCTGGTCACCCTCGAATGGAAATAGTCGCTGC
>DATEPO010000312.1:0-15256 GCA_035273145.1 Nitrospiraceae bacterium | reverse complement strand
ATATTGCCGCTGTCTCGCATGGCATCAGCGCCTTTGACCAGCTTCGATGCCAGCTCCGGGTCTTTCCCGATTCGCTGGATTTCCGCTGCCCGCCGCTCCATGGATTCCGGATAGCTTTTCAGTCGTGCCGCGATTTCTCCGAGCAATTCTTTGAGGACATTATCCTCACCTTCCATGGAGTCCACCTCCTCCCTGAGTAGCTACCCCGCAACAAAAAACCCCACGGCACAGGCCCATGGGGTTTGTGTTTGTGACCGTGCCCGCGGAATCAGCCTTGGTAGGCCTGTCCAAGTCCAGCAGATTCACCTTTGTGCGACATGAGCGCTCCGGTCGCGCTGACTGCTTGCATCTCGATGGCCATGTGTTTAGCTGCATTGCAGACGACAACGCAGAGTTCACATCCTTTACAGCGATTGATGACGACTTCTGCAACCATTTTTGTCACGTTGAGATCAAGGCAATTCGCTTCGGGACAGTACATGATGCAGAGCCGGCAGCCTTTCTTCGCTACACACTTCTCATCTATGACTTGCGCAATGTTATACATGCGTCTGTTCCTCTTCCTAGGCCGCCACCGGAGTGCCGACTTTCAATTCAACATGGTTTTTTTCTGCCCATTCTGTGGCGATTTCATAGGCACGCTTGACAGTCGCCAAGTTCTTAGCCAGGAGCATTTCTTTCTTGGCAAACTTTTTCTTAATGGCTTCATCAAGAGTCGCGGTGCCGCCTGATGCGACAAATTTTTTCCCGAATCGTTCCTGAAGAGCAAGATCGAGCGCCTCCATCGACACGCACTTTGTAATGCCGGCGACTGAGCCGATCATCGTCATGTTGGTCGATAATTCCGTACCGGCGACTTCTAGCGCGATCTGCGTGCCCGCAATGTAAAACAAGGAGACATTCAAGTCCTTCAACCGCTGAATGTCTTCATCAGAGAGCAGGGGAACGTCAGAATTGATAATGACCACGCCGCCTTCCTTAATGCCAGAGTAGAACGGCATCGTGTAGCTTTTCCCCATCGTGATGACTTGCGGATGGAACACTTCGATCACGTCAGGAAATACGAGCTCGCCTCTATCATAGATGCGTTCCAATCCAATACGGCAATAGCTTTCAGCCGGCGCCATTCGCTTTTCCGCTCCGAAGAATGGATTGGAGATGGCGAACTTGCCATCTTTGGAGGCCGCCATGGCCATGACATGCGCGGCAGTCACTGCCCCTTGACCGCCTAATCCTGACATTCGAATATTGATACGTTTCTTAATCATCGTGTTCCTCCTGACGGGCTGGTTCTACAGCTCAGGCTTCTTGTGTTGCTAACTGCTTGGCCGCGGCTTTACGCTCCTTGTCTTTAGCCGCGATTTCAGCGAGGAGTTGCTTCGCGGGTTCGCTGACATACTCTTTATAGGCAAATCGCTCCGTCGGCTTCTCCGAATCACGCATCTCCTGTAGCCCTTCCATGCTGTTCTTGCCGATCTCAAGAATGCAGGGAGTGTAGAGCTGAAGATAGGTTGGGCCGATTTCACGCGCGATGAGCACCGCATTTCGGATGACCTTCTCAACCAATGAGGGTTTGCTGACGGTGCAATTAACCACATAGTGACAACCGGACTCTCGTGCAATCTCCGGCAGGCGTACCTTTTCGAAGCTTTTCCCTACGGGCGCCATTTTAGCGACGAAACCTTTCTGCATGAGCCCACTTTCCTGACCACCGGTGTTGGCATAGAGCTCGTTATCGAAGCAGATAGTCGTGAACTTTTCCTGGCGAAACCATGCCTGCAGTGTCATGTCTAACCCGATGTCCACGGTGGCACCATCGCCGGCAAGGACGACGACGTCCTTCGTGCGACCTGGAAAGCGGACCGTCAGCGCTCGCTTGAGCCCCGAGGCAATGGCATTTTGATTACCGAACAGCGAGTGAATGTTGTGTACGGCTACATGAGGAAACACCAGACTGGTGCAGCCGGTCGATCCCACCATGACTGTGTCTTCAGGATTGGGTAGCGAGGCAAGGATATATCGAAACGCCATTGATTCCGGGCACCCTGCGCAGAGCGAATGCTCCTCAATGAGCTCCTTGGAAGTTCCGATATCCTTCCAGCCTCGATCTTGATTGCCGTAAGTCGCCCGGTTAACGAGGTCCTGATACTCGGGCGGCATGATATCGAAAAACTCTGGTGCAATTGTAATACGCTCTTTGCTCATGGATGCCTCCTCGTGGCGCTGCTGCTATTCGGCTATTCGATGTCCGTGCTGTGTTTCAAAACGATCAACTTCCGCGTCCGGCCAACGACATGGTTCGCATGCCCAACGTTTTCTTGATTTCTTCCACGATGATCTCCGGCGGCATCGTCATGCCGCCGCAGACGTGTGGGGCTGCGATGACACGATCACTATCAGGTATTGAGGCCTTGATCTCTTTGGCCATCCAGCCGGTCACATTGAATTCAGGAACGATAATATATTTCGCATTCTTCGTGGCTTCACGGATCTCTTCCCCAGGCCAGGGGCGCAGCGTTTTGACTTTGACCAGCCCGCACCGTATTCCTTCTTCTTCCAACAGCCGAATCGCTTCGCGACCTTGGGAAACGGCGGTTCCGGAAGACACGATGAGAATATCCGCATCCGTATTCTCAGTATCGACCAAACCATTCAGCCAATGAATGGAGTGCTTGCGGGACCGTTCGACCGCGGCCCAGACTTCCTGCTGCCAGCTTGCGTGAGTGGCATAGCTGATGTAATTGCTCTTCATGACGAAAGGATCTCGCATCATTCGTACCGGCGGACATTCCATGTCCATACACGGGACGGGCGATCGATAGGGATCGTACGGCGGCAAGCACATATCCACGGGCGTCAGATTGACGACGTCCTTCGTGTGCGTCACGAAAAACCCGTCGCAGCAGAGCGCCAGCGGCAGATGCACGTCCGGCTCTTCGGAGACCATGTAGCCTTTCAGAATCCAATCATAAAAGTCTTGAGCGGTCTCGGCGTGCCACACTAACATACCGGTGTTCAAAAGATAGGAAATTTCGAGAGTGTCCGGTTGAATCGAAAGCGGGGAGTTAATGCCACGGCAGGTGACGATCATCTGGATGGGCAATCTGGCACCTGCCCACATCGGAAAATTTTCCATTGCCCGCATGGTGCCTGGTCCGGCGGTGGTTGTGAAGACGCGCGCCCCGCCAAATGCTGCGCCAGCGCATTGCGACATGACAGCGAATTCGCTCTCCCCGCGGAAGTAGTCGCCAATATATCCCTCGGCAAACAATTCGCCGATTAAGGCAGCCGCTTCGCTCTGGGGAGTAATCGGATAGGCAATCATGACGTCGCAACTAGCCCGCCGTAGCGCTTCTTTAATGACCTCGCTGCCAGTGAAGAATGACGGTGTGCGCGGAGCATCATTCATCATGTGCCAAGTGTCGGTGTACGTCTGGCCCTTTTTATTTTTTGTGCCGATGACTGAATGTGTATTTGCCATGGTCCCGGCCTCCTTAAAATTTCTGAGCAGCTCCTGTGCTTCAGATGAAGCCCGAAGCTTAGTTAGATGCTCCGCTTTTGGAAATAACCTGCGAGACTCTGACTGTACCCTTCAACTTGCGCACCCACTCGGCTAGCCGCATGATTTTTTCGACCGACGCGTCACGAAATGACAGCATGGCATCTTCATGACCTGCTTGGGCGCACATGGCCACGGTATAGCAAGAGGTTCCACCTCTGATGATCTTCAGCGATAGATTCGCTTGATGGCAGTGAACCCCGACGAACATGCAGCAATCAATCTTGTTATGCCAAATGGTCAAGTTTGGATGGTTAGGATTGATTTCAATCTCGGGATTGATCTTCGGATATTTCGGCCGATAATCGGGCATAGGGATGAGCATCGCTTTTTGCCCAGGCTGGACACTTTCTTTAAGCGTCTCATAGAGATACCGAATGGCTGTGGCTTTCTTTGCAGCCTTGTCATTCCACGCCCAGAGCACCAACGGACCCGGAAAAATCGTGGGGACTTTGGCCATCAAAAATTGCCGAGCGGCCTCCTCGTAGGCCTTTTCTTCTGGGACAATCACTCCATTGATATGGCCCTCGCCAGGATTAGGCAATCGGATCCCCATGCTCGCCGCTGCGGGAGGCAGAAAGTGTTCGGGGCCAGGCAACACGCGATACTGATTCATTCCAACCTACTCCTCACTCTCCGGAAACATGAGCGTTAGGAACTCTTTCTTCTACTTTAAGCTCTCTTCATCAGTATGTGCAAGTTGGCAGAAGGCCCACCGGCGAGAGATTATGGGCCATGGAGGAATTCCTGCCTAGGCCTTTGGTCCCAGCCTCGCAGCTAACATTTATCAATAGTCCTGCCAACTTGAAGTAATCGAGTATAGCGACCCTATTCGTTTGTTGTCAATCAACCAATTCTCTTAACAAAGCCGCAGAACTTCAGATCGCATGGTAAGACCTTGCTTAAACAGTTAATAAAGGACAGTTGTGGACATCCAAGAGCGAAGCAATGGGTGTGTCGGATGAAGCGATGGTACAAAGGCTTTGCTAGCGCTGCAAGGAGTTAAGAAGAAGTATCTTCCTTGGGAAAGACCTGACTGAACGGATGGACTTCAATTCGCTCAAAGACGCCATTCACAGTGTACGGGTCTTCTTTCGCAAACGTCTCCGCCTCCGCTAGAGATTCGGCGGAAATCACAATCAAGCTACCGGCTCCATCGGTAAGGGGGCCAGCTAAAAGGACACGTTGTTGAGTGTGGAGCGCGTCTAACTTGGCAAGGTGCGCGGGGCGGTAAATTTTGCGCTTTGCCGCTCCATCCGGGCTATCAAAGCCGAGAATGACGAATTTCATGAGAGGGCAGATTACTGATGAGATTCGAGCGGTTGTCTTCCAGAATACCCACTATGTAAGTCATGCCACCAACGAATCTCTGTTTCCCCTCGCTTCCAGCAAAGATAGACGATCCTACCATCCATATGGTGAGGGAAGTCACAAAGTCCCATGTCTAAATCTTTGACAAGAACGCCCATTTCTTGAATTGCTTGAAGGTGTTCGCTCGTCTGTTCAAGTGCGGTTATATAGATTCTTCCGGCAGAGCTTCCGCCCCCGAAACTTGCTTTCATGCTGGCCTTCTTGATTTCGTCCCTGACACGACTTAATACCTCTTTGGATCGACCGATCAGTGTCAAATGCTGCTCAAGTTGAGGGATGAGGCGATTGGCTTCCGACAGGGTAAACATGCGTTCCAGGTTCTGGCCTTCTTCCAAATTTCCCATGCGCACTTTTTAACACAAATGCCGCTGCCGTGCAATGGAATGAGATCAACATGGGAATGAGATCATCATGCTATCGTGGTGAACTCTTTCATTCTCGGTTCTCGGTTCGGTAATGATAAGTGTTTTTTGAAAGCCATCTTGTATAATGACTATTGACAAAGATGAAAGCTGCCGATAGGATGTTGGAAGCTTCTGAAAGCCCGACATTACTTCCACTCTGTGTAGCTTCCCGGGGCAGATCTCTCAAAAACTCAAATTATCGACGTAACATTGTAAACGATTTTCGGTGTGATTTCACGTCCCAATACACCCATTGTTAACTGTTAACCTGGTCAGTGACTGGAGGTAGGAGCGCGAAACATTAGAATCCCTTCGCTGGCCATCCTCTTCGCTAAACACTTCGTTTTTCCATGTTTAACCATTACATGTTGCGATTAGTTCACTTTCGTCTCTCGCCTAAAGAGCGATCAGTTTTTTGTCAATAAGGGGAGAAGATTATGCACCTTGCCGAACTGAAGCAAAAATCAATTGCTGATCTGAACGATGTGGCGAGAGACCTCAAAATTGAGGGAGCCGCCAATCTCAGGAAGCAAGAATTGATCTTTGCCATTCTTCAAGCTCAAACGGAGAAGAATGGCGCGATCATGGGAGAAGGTGTCTTAGAAACCTTGCCTGATGGCTTTGGGTTTCTGCGAGCGCCCGACTCCAACTATCTGCCGGGGCCTGATGACATTTATATTTCGCCGTCCCAGATTCGCCGGTTTAATCTTCGGACCGGCGATATCGTGTCCGGGCAGATTCGTCCCCCGAAAGAGAGCGAGCGGTATTTCGCCCTGCTTAAAGTCGAAAAGGTCAATTACGAGGATCCGGAAGTGGCTCGTGACAAAATCCTCTTCGATAATCTCACGCCGCTCTATCCTGAGGAACGAATCAATCTGGAGTTTGACCAAGCCGAATATTGTACGCGCGTGATGGATTTGACGACACCCATTGGAAAGGGCCAACGGGGTCTCATCGTGGCGGCGCCTCGGACGGGAAAGACCATGCTGCTGCAAGCCATCGCTCGGGCCATTATCAAGAATCATCCCGAGGTGATGTTGATCGTGCTTTTGATCGACGAACGTCCGGAGGAGGTGACCGATTGGCAACGCCAGGTGAAAGCGGCGGAAGTGATCAGTTCCACCTTTGATGAGCCGGCCCAGCGCCACGCGCAAGTGGCCGAGATGGTGCTGGAGAAGGCCAAGCGGTTGGTCGAGCACAAGCGAGATGTCGTTATTCTGCTCGATAGCGTCACGCGGTTGGCACGCGCGTATAATACGATCGCGCCTCCGAGCGGAAAAGTTCTATCCGGCGGCTTGGATTCCAATGCGCTTCAGCGCCCCAAACGGTTTTTTGGAGCGGCTCGGAACATTGAAAATGGGGGAAGCCTGACGATCATGGCGACCGCTCTAATTGATACCGGTAGCCGCATGGATGATGTGATCTTCGAAGAATTCAAAGGCACAGGCAATATGGAAGTGCATTTGGATCGACGTCTGGCAGACAAACGCATTTTCCCAGCCATCGATATCAGCCAGTCAGGTACCCGAAAGGAAGAGCTTCTGGTGGATCGCGATCGCTTGAACAAAATGTGGATCCTGCGAAAAGTCCTCAGTCCGCTTGGTACGATGGAGGCGATGGAATTCTTGATGGACAAAATTGGAGGCACCAAGACCAATCAGGACTTCTTGCAATCGATGAATCGGTAGTGGTTGAAGGGCGGGAAGGATTATTTGACCTACAAAGAGGAGCATCATGAAAGCAGCGATTCATCCGGAGTATCGAGTAGCGACGGTGCATTGCGCCTGTGGATCGACGTTTAAGACGCATACGACGGTTGGCAATATCAATGTCGATATCTGTTCCAAATGTCATCCGTTTTTTACAGGCACGCAAAAGATCGTGGATACGGAAGGGCGAGTGGAGCGGTTCAAAAAGAAGTATGCCAAGAAGCCATAGTGGCTCTCGCGGGGGGAATGCCCAGTGATGAAAAGTGATTGAGAGGCATCATGGCTGAGACTTCCACGGCGGACGCAAAAGACGCTCTTTTCTTTGCGAAATGGGAAGAGGTGGCGAATCGGTACGAAGAGTTGAACCGCCAACTCGTGGATCAGTCCGTGCTGAGTCAGCCGCCTCTTCTGCATAAACTCAATAAGGAACGAATCGACATCGAAGGGTTGGCCCAACTCTTTGCGGAGTATCACGAGCTGCGCAAGCAAGAAGCCGAAGCCGAGCAAATCACGCATGAGCCGAATATCGGGCCCGAGCTGCAGCGGCTTGCCGCTGAAGAGGCTCGTGAACTCAAGCAACGTTGCCATGATATGGAGCTACGCGCCTTGGAGCTGCTAGAGCCGAAGGACCCTCGTGATGAAAAAAACAACTTTGTCGAAATCCGGGCAGGGACCGGTGGCGACGAAGCGGCACTCTTTGCCGGTGATTTGTTCCGAATGTATGTCAAGTACGCTGAGAAGAAGTGTCTTCGAGTGGAAATCATCGAGGCGCAGGAGACGGGCATCGGCGGTTACAAGGATGTCGTGATGCTCGTCGAAGGGAAAGGCGCCTATGGCTTCTTTCGCTATGAGAGCGGAGTGCATCGCGTGCAACGCGTGCCGACCACAGAAGCCAGCGGCCGCATTCATACGTCCACCGCAACAGTCGCGGTCATGCCTGAAGTCGATGAGGTGGAGATCGAAATCGATCCCAAGGACCTCCGCATTGATACGTTTTGCTCGTCCGGCGCGGGCGGTCAAAGCGTCAATACGACCTATTCAGCGGTTCGGATTACTCACATCCCGACGGGTGTCGTGGTCTCGTGCCAGGATGAGCGCTCTCAGCTCAAGAATAGAATCAAAGCCATGCGCACCCTTCGGGCCAGAATCGTCGAAGCGGAGCGGGAAAAACAAGAAGCTGAGATCGCCCAGTCGCGACGCAACCAAGTCGGCACTGGGGACCGGAGCGAAAAAATCAGAACCTATAATTTTCCGCAAAATCGTGTCACCGATCACCGTATCGGACTGACATTGCATAAACTCGAGCAGGTACTGGCCGGCAATCTCGATGAATTGGTCGAGGCGCTTCGAGCTAATCAGACTACGGTCAGTCAATCCGCCGAATCGTCATGATTGGGTCGACCCCTCCGGTACCTTCCCCATACGAGCAGTTTCCCTTGATTTCGTCCATAACGATTGGTGAGCTGTTGACGGCGGGAGCGGCTATGTTGGCCAGAGCCGGCATTTCCAATTCCGACAATGAGGCCGTGTGGATTCTCGAATCGGTCCTCGGTGGCGATCGTCTGATGCTTCATCTGCGGAAAAACGAGGCGGTGGAAGAACCGGACCGGAGCCGTGCCGTGGCCTTGTTCGAGCGTCGGGCGTCTCGGGAGCCGTTGCAGTATGTGCTCGGCACACAGGAATTCTACGGATTGGATTTTCGGGTTACGCCCGACGTGTTAATTCCACGGCCGGAAACGGAACTGCTTGTCGACGTGGTCAGGCAGAAATGCGCCGATATCCCGGAAGCGCTCATTGCCGATATCGGTACGGGGTCCGGCTGTGTGGCCATTGCGTTGGCGCGTGCGCTGCCGGAGGCAACTTTGTATGCAATGGATCGGTCTCCTCGGGCATTGGCGCTCGCACAAGAGAATGCCAGGCGCCATGGCGTAAGGGAACGTGTGATCTTTTTGGTCGGAGATTTGTTTGCGCCGCTTCACGAGCTTGTGTTGCATCGTCGGTTAACCGCCATTGTCTCGAACCCTCCATATGTTGCTCAGAGTGAGCTCAAGACACTGGAACCTGAGGTCCGGCTGTTTGAACCGCGTCTGGCCCTGGATGGAGGGCATGATGGACTTGTTTTTCACCGGCGTCTCGTCCGTGAGGCCGCTGCCTTCCTCAAGCCTGAGGGCTTACTGGCCATCGAAGTCGGCCAAGGACAAGCCGGCCTCGTTTCCGGTCTAGCACGGGACGGGGAAAACTACTACAATGTGCGAACTTTTCTAGATGTGGCAGGCATAGAACGTGTAGTCTCCGCTAAGAAGAAGTGATGAGAGAAAGAATGATGAGTGACGAATTGAAATCGGATACGTTTCCATTGATCGTCCGGCGCTTTTTATTGGTGTAGTGTGGATCAAATTATTATCACGGGCGGTCGCCCCTTACAAGGCACGGTGAAAATCAGCGGCGCGAAAAATGCGGCCTTGCCGATCCTTGCCTCCAGTCTGCTCGGAGGTGAGTGTATTATCACCAACGTGCCGCATGTAGTCGATGTAACCACCATGTGCAAACTGTTAAGTATGATGGGCGCGTGGGTTTCCGTGGAGGACAGCCGTGTCGTCATTCACGCGGAACATATCCATTCCACTGAAGCTCCGTACGATCTGGTCAGAAAGATGCGTGCCTCAGTCCTTGTTTTAGGTCCCTTATTGGCCCGCTGGGGCGAAGCAACGGTATCCCTCCCGGGCGGCTGCGCAATCGGGACGAGGCCGGTGGATCTCCATCTGGCCGGATTGACGAAGCTGGGGGCCGAAGTGAACGTCGAACATGGCTACATCCGGGCGAAAGCAGCCCGTCTCACGGGCGCTCGCATCCATCTCGACATGCCGACCGTCACGGGGACGGAGAATCTGATGATGGCCGCCTGCTTAGCTGAAGGGACGACCCTCATCGAGAATGCCGCGAAAGAGCCGGAGGTGATCGATCTGGCCGTCTCTCTCATCAAACGGGGCGCGCACATCGTTGGTGCCGGCTCGGATGTGATTACGATTGAGGGTGTACATGAATTGCGTGGTATGGACCATGAGGTCATTCCCGATCGCATCGAAGCCGGGACATTCCTGATCGCCTCGAGCATCACCGGGGGAGATGTGTGCGTAGATCGTTGCCAGCCGCGGCACTTGGAGGCGGTGACGATGAAACTTCGTGAGATGGGAGCCGATGTCACCGAAGACAAGGAAGCGGTACGCCTGAAATCCATCGGCCGACCGAACGGCATCGACATCAAAACTTTTACCTATCCCGGATTTCCTACAGATATGCAGGCCCAGATGATGGCGTTGATGTGCGTCTCGACGGGAACCAGTGTCATTTCGGAAACGATTTTCGAAAGTCGCTTCATGCATGTGCCGGAACTATGCCGAATGGGCGCCGATATTAAAGTCGATGGCCATCATGCCGTGGTGAACGGCAAGGCGACATTGACGGGAGCGCCGGTCATGGCTTCAGATTTACGAGCCAGTGCGGGCCTCATTCTAGCGGGATTGGCGGCAGAAGGGGAGACCGAGGTGTCGCGCGTCTATCATTTGGATCGAGGGTATGAACACATTGAAGACAAACTTCGCGACCTGGGCGCGACCATTCGTCGCATGAAGGCGGCCTAGGCCTAAGATGGTCATGCAAGGATGATGACGGTTGCTTTGTCAAAAGGGAAGCTGCTGGAGTACGCGCTCGATCTCTTTCAGCGAGCGGGGTTTACCAGTGGAGGATTATCGGCAGAGAGCCGCAGTCTTGTCATTCCCTGTTACGATCAGGACATGACCCTGCTCATTGTCCGGCCGAGCGACGTGCCGACTTACGTAGAATATGGTGCGGCGGATATCGGCGTCGTCGGTAAAGATATGCTCCTGGAGCAAGACCGCGATGTGTATGAACCGTTGGATTTGCAATTCGGCGCGTGCCGCATTTCGGTCGCCGCCCTCCGGGGACAGGAACTGCGGGATCGGCTGTCGTCAAAAGTCCGGGTTGCTACCAAATATCCCAATATTACTGAACGCTATTTCAATCAGAAGGGAATCCCGGTTGAAATCATTAAGCTGTACGGCTCCATCGAACTGGCTCCCCTTGTCGGGTTGGCCGACCGCATTGTGGATTTGGTCTCTAGTGGGCAAACGCTGAAGGCTCATGACTTGGTCGAAGTGGAACTCATCGCGCAATCGACTGCTCGTCTGATCGTCAATCGGGCGAGCTTAAAGATGAAACATGAACGGGTGACCGATCTCATCACGCGATTGAAGACCGAATTGGGGAACGCTGACGCGCGTCGCGGAGCAAGGCAGCAGTGGGCATGAGGCGCTGAGGGAGCGGCCATGAAAGTCATTGCAAGTACAGATCGGACATTCAAGCCGGTGATCAAGCGCATAACGGCGCGTTCCAATTTCCAAGTCGGACCAGTCGAAGCGGTCGTAAAATCCATTCTCAAGGCGGTGGAGCGGAATGGCGACCGGGCGATCATCCGCTATACGAAAAAGTTCGACCATGTGGCGCTCAAGCCGGAGCAGTTCCGTGTTGAATCGGAGCAGATTAAAGAAGCTTACTATCACATTCGAAAGGAAGAGGGCGATGCGTTACGCTATGCGGCGCGGCGCATCACGGCCTTTCATGAACGCCAGCGCCTCAAGACATGGATGTATCAAGAGGGGGGCGCCACGCTGGGGCAAATGATCCTGCCGTTGGATGCTGTGGGTGTATACGTGCCGGGCGGGAAGGCCGTCTATCCCTCCTCGGTCCTCATGTGTGCCATTCCCGCGAAGGTGGCTGGAGTGAAACGGGTGGTGATGTGTACGCCTTCTACGAAAGGCGGGATCAGTCCGTACCTTCTTGTCGCGGCCGATATTGCAGGGGTCGATGAGGTCTATCAGGTCGGCGGAGTCCAAGCTATCGCTGGTATGGCTTATGGGACGAAGACCATTCCTAGAGTCGACAAGATCGTAGGGCCCGGCAATATCTACGTGGCCACCGCGAAGCGTCTAGTGTATGGCATCGTTGGGATCGATATGGTTGCCGGTCCAAGCGAATTGTTGGTCATCGCAGATGAGGCCGCCAATCCGGCGCATGTCGCAGCCGATTTGTTATGCGAAGCGGAACACGATGAAGATGCCAAGGTGTATCTGGTCACGACATCCGCGCGTTTAGCTCACGAGGTGGCTCGCCAATTACATGGACAAATGAAGCGGCTCACGCGCGAGAAGATTGTCGCCAAATCCATCGCCCGTCATACGGTGGGTCTAGTCGTGGCGACCATGGAAGACGCGATCGATTTGGCCAATGCAATTGCCCCGGAACATCTGACGCTTTCTATCGATCGTCCCTTCGATTATATAGAAAAAGTTAAGCACGCCGGAGCTCTCTTCCTGGGCCGGCACACACCTCCGGCCGTGGCCGATTATGTGGCCGGTCCGAACCATGTCTTGCCGACCGGAGGAACGGCGCGATTCTTTTCGCCACTGTCGGTCGATGACTATCTTAAAAAAAGCAACATCATTGCATATAGTAAGGAAGAGCTGACCAAGGTGAAGGATCACCTCACACGGATTGCACACATGGAAGGGTTTGACGCCCACGCTAAATCGCTGGAGAGTAGACGCCCATGAAAGCTACGCCTACATCCCGTTGCGCATCGATTGAACGGAATACGACGGAAACACAAATCAATGTCGAGTTCGGACTGGATGGAGTCGGCCGCGGCCATGTCCAAACGACGATTCCATTTTTAGACCACATGCTGCAGCTCTTGAGCAAGCATGGGTTCTTCGATCTGACGGTCCAGGCCAAAGGCGATACGGAGATTGACGACCACCATACGGTTGAAGATATCGGCATCGTCCTCGGTGAAGCACTGAAGCAAGCCCTCGGCACAAAAGAGGGGATCCGCCGGTTCGGCTGGGCATCCGTTCCGCTCGATGAAACGCTGGCGCAGGTGACGATCGATCTTAGTGGCCGACCTTATCTCGTCTATCATGTCGAGCTTTCAGAACGGCGCATTAAATCCTTCGACCTCGGCCTCTTCGAGGATTTCTTTCAAGCTTTCGTGACCCATGGTGCCTTGAACTTGCACATCAATGTGCAATATGGCCGCAATCCGCACCACATCATGGAAGCAATTTTCAAAGCCTTGGCAAAAGCGTTGGACCAAGCCACCTCCATCGATGAACGAGTGACCGGGGTGCTCTCAACGAAAGGCAGGCTCTAGGTTGGGCAAGGGGCGAGGGCAAGAAATCTTCTCTCAGAGCCTCAGGCCCTTCGTCTGGCGCCTACCGCGAAGCGGCTATGATCGCAATTATTGATTATGGAATGGGGAATCTTCGGAGCGTCCACAAGGCATTTGCCGTTGTGGGGCATGATGCTGTCGTGACTCGTGATCCTCATATCCTGAACAAAGCCAGCCATCTTGTCCTTCCCGGGGTGGGGGCTTTCGCCGATTGCATGGCGAATCTTGAGCAGTATGGTCTGATCGACCCGATTCGGAAAGGCATCGCCAGCGGCAGGCCGTTCTTGGGCATTTGTCTCGGTCTGCAATTACTCTTTACTGAAAGCGAAGAGTTCGGCTTGCATAAGGGCTTGGATATTGTGCCGGGGAAAGTCCGCCGGTTCCAATTCGAGTCTGGTTCAGCTCGGAGTACATCGCCGCTGGCGAATGCTCTCAAGGTGCCGCATATGGGATGGAACGAGTTGACGGTGAAGCGAGCGGCGCCGCCGCTACAAAACTTACCAATTGGGCCGCAGGTTTATTTCGTCCATTCATATTATATCGAACCCTCAGATCCATCGGTCACTGCTACGATAACGGAGTATGGGCGCTCCTTTGTCTCGAGTATCTGGTGCGATAATATTTTCGCATGTCAGTTCCACCCCGAAAAAAGTCAAACGATCGGGCTCCAGATAGTCAAAAACTTTGCCGAGTGGCGATAAAGGTCAATGCGCGTAATCGGGGGCTTGCAACGCGTCGTTCTCGTCTGCGTCTTTACGGTGATGGGGGCCTGCGCTCCTGCAAAAGTGACGACGACGGCATCGCCCGCCCTCGATCAATATCAAGTCCGATCGGTAGTTGTCATGCCGTTCGAACGGCTTGCAACACCGCAGGTCCTCGATTCAGGCGACCCGGAATTTCATGTGCCGCGTAGCAGCGGAGTAAGGCTGTCCGATATTCAGATTTCACCTTCTCGCCGAGCGCCTGGACACGTCGATGAGCATACCGTGACGGTCCCTGCCTCTATTCCGGATAAAATCGGTCAGATGGTCTCCCGCAATTTAAAAAAGCGTCAGGGTATCCGAGTCATGTCCTCTGAAGGGGCGATGGGCGCATCCGATATTTCACCGGAACAAGCGGCCAAGGAAACGATCAGAAAAACAGGCGCCGATGCGGCCTTGATCGGCCGGGTGTTGATCTATCGTGAACGCGACGGAAGCAAATGGGGTGCGACGCCGGCGGTCGTTGGATTTGAAGTCAAGCTGATCGGACCGGACGGTCTCACGTTGTGGAGTGCCAATTACTATGAGAGGCAACGTCCGCTCATCGAAGACCTGACTGGATTCTGGCAGCATGGCGGCGGGTTCGTGACCGCCGAGGAGTTGGCTGAATATGGAGCAAAGCGAATCGTCCGTGAATTTCCGTTCGGGACATCCTAACTGTATTGGAAACGGGACACGTCCATGTTGGTAATTCCTGCCATTGATCTCAAAGACGGCCGGTGCGTGCGTCTGCGCCAGGGAGACCTCAAGCAGGAGACGATCTATTCTGACGATCCTCCCGCGATGGCCGGTCACTGGCAACAACGTGGAGGTCGACTCCTTCACCTGGTCGACTTGAATGGTGCGGTAGACGGGCAGCCGAGGAATTTTTCGTACATCGAAAAGATCCTGATGTCTGTGTCGATCCCGATCCAAGTGGGCGGGGGGATTCGCACCATTGAAACGGTCCGGCTCTATTTTTCAATCGGTGTCCATCGTGTCATCTTAGGGACCTCCGCTCTCAACAATCCGACCTTCCTCGAACAGGCGTGCAAGGAATTTCCGGAACGCGTCATCGTCGGCATTGATGCACGAGACGGAAACGTAGCCGTGCACGGCTGGACGCACGTATCCGGCACGTCAGTGACTGAGCTTGTGCAACAGCTTATGAACTATCCGCTTGCCGGTCTGATCTACACCGATATCGCCAAGGACGGCATGCTGGC